>NZ_JBFPNH010000088.1:0-1408 GCF_040815545.1 Streptomyces sp. LMG1-1-1.1
GGCGGGGGCCGGGGGCGAAGAGGGCGTCGTGGCCGCCGGATTCGCGGGCTCGGCCGAGGGCGTGACGGGGCGTGCCGACGCGGCGCGCTGGACGGTGGGCGTCGGGGCCGCGGGGGAGCTCGGGGCCTCCGGGCTCCGCAGGGCCGCCGGGGCCTCGCGCCGGGCGGAGGGTGCGGTGCGGTCGGCGGGGGAGTGCGGGGCCGAGGCCGTGTGCCGGTCGTCAGCGGAGCGCCTGGTCGTCGGGGCGCCGGGATGTGTGGGGGTGGCGCGCTGGACGGCGGGGGCCGGGGACACGGGCGCCCCCGGGATCGCCGGGGCGCCGGGGCGGCCCGAGGGCGCGACGGGAGGCTGAGGCGCGGTGCGCTGGACTGCCGGGTCCTGGGGCGCCGACGTGCGCGGGACGGACGCCGTGCCGGGCTCGGCGCGCGGGACGGACGCCGCAGGAGGGGCGGAGTGCTGGACGGGCGCACCGTCGGCGGCACTGGAGCGCGCACCCGCCGGAGGCTGCGCGGCGCCCGAAGGGCCAGGCCCGGCCGTGCGGGGCGCACCCGGAGCCGGCGGTGCCGTCTCGCCGCGGGCGGCGGGCGTTCCGGGGGAGCCCTGGACCTTCGGCGCACGCTGGACGGGCCTCGGGCCGGGCACGCCACCGGGGCCGACCGGAGAGGACGCGGCCGGGGCGGCGGCGGCATCAGGGGTCGCCGACGTGCGCGTGATCGGCGCGCCGATCGGGGAGCGTCGCGGTGCCGGGTTCGTGCGGGGAGCGGGTGCCTGGGCGCTTTCGGCGGCGGCGCGCTGCACCGGGGCTCCGAGGCCGGGCCGGGCGGCCGGGGCCGCGGGCGCCGCACTCGCCTCAGGGGCGGGCGCCGGAGCCGGCGCCGGAGTGGACGCCGTCGTGGTCCAGTCGGCACCCGGGGCGCGACGTGAACGGCGTACGGGGGGACGGCGCTGCACCGGAGTGTCGCTCGCGCCGACGGGAGTCCCGGGCCCGGTGGGGGAACCAGGGCCCGGGACGTTCTGGGGCCGCCCGGAGTCCGAGGACTCCGGTGCGGCGGTGTCGGGCGAGCCGGTGGGCGTCACCCCGGTCGAGGCGGTCGGGGGGCGCTCCGGCGTACCGGCAGGGGTCGCCGCGCGCTGGACGATCCCCGTACCGGGCGCGGACGGCGCCGCGTTCCGGGCGGGACCCGCCGGGACCAGACGGCGCGACGGCTCGGCCGGCCGGGCGGAGACCAGGGGCGAACGGCGTGCGGGCGAGGGCCGGACAGCACCCCGGGCGGCGGCGCCGCCCGACACCACGCCGCCTTCGGGCCGTGCGGAGGCGGGCGCCTCGGCAGACCCACCGTCGGCGTCGCCGCCCGCCGCCGCCACGCCCTGCGCCACCCGTCCACCCCCACCAAGACCCCCGCCTGAC
>NZ_JBFPNH010000089.1:0-1346 GCF_040815545.1 Streptomyces sp. LMG1-1-1.1
GTAGTTCGCTGGCTGTATGAGGGCTGGGGAGCTTGCTGCGGTGCGGGGCCGGGTGGAGGAGTTCGCGGCGGAGGTGTTCGCGCCGTTGGTGCGTCGGGATCAGCGGGCGAAGGGCGCGTTATATCTGCGGGGGCTGCTGCTGGACGGCCGCAGGAAGTCGATGCAGCCGATGGCTGAACGGCTCGGTGTCGATCACCAGCAGTTGCAGCAGTTCATGACGACCTCGACGTGGCAGGTCAGGGACGTGCGGGCCCGGCTGGCGTGGCGGGCGGTGGCCGTCGTGCGGCCGCAGGTGTGGGTGGTGGACGACACCGGCTTTCCCAAGGACGGCCGTTTTTCGCCCGGGGTGGCCCGGCAGTACTCGGGCACTCTGGGCAAGGTCGGCAACTGCCAGATCGGTGTCAGTGTCCACGCCGCCTCCGAGGAGGCTTCGTGCCCGTTGTCCTGGCGCCTGTTCCTGCCCGCCGGCTGGGACGGCCCTGACGCCCAGGCCCGCAGGCGGGCCTGCCGGAT
This sequence comes from Streptomyces sp. LMG1-1-1.1, assembly GCF_040815545.1. Taxonomy (NCBI): domain Bacteria; kingdom Bacillati; phylum Actinomycetota; class Actinomycetes; order Kitasatosporales; family Streptomycetaceae; genus Streptomyces; species Streptomyces sp. LMG1-1-1.1. Next base: position 514 of record NZ_JBFPNH010000089.1, read on the forward strand.
CCCCGACGAGGAGTGCCACCGTCCCAAGTGGCAGCTCGCCCTGGACATGCTCGACGAACTCGCCGGCTGCGGGCTGCGGCCCGCTGTCCTGGTCGCTGATACCGGCTACGGCGCGAACGCTGACTTCCGCCATGGCCTGGACGAACGCGGCCTGGCCTGGGTGCTGCAGGCCAAGGGCGAGATGACCGCCCACGGCCAGGACGCGGTGCCGCACCAGCCCGAATACGGCGGGCTCGGCCCCAGGCCGCTGCCCCGATATCGCACCCGGCCTGTGTCCTTGCGCGAGCATGTGCTGGCTGCCGGTCGTGGCCGCGGTCGGACCGTGACCTGGCGCAAGGGATCGAAGGCGGCGATGAGCTCGCACTTCGTGTTCCTGCGCGTCCGGCTCGCGGGCCGTCGCCCGAAACCGGCTGCCGACGGCACGATCGGGTTGTCCTGGCTGATCGCCCGGTGGCCCGAGGGCGAGCGCGAACCGGTGCAGTACTGGATCTCGAACCTGCCCGCCGACATCCCTGCCAAGGATCTGGTCCGGCTGGCGAAAGCCCGGTGGCGGATCGAGCACGACTACCGCGAGCTGAAAACAGCCCTGGGCCTGGACCACTTCGAGGGCCGTTCGTTCGCCGGCTGGCACCGGCACGTCACCCTCGTCACCGCCGCCCACCTGTTCCTGACCGAACAGCGGACCCACCCAAAAGCCCCTGCCAGGGCCTGACTCTCTACCAGGCCCTGGGCCTCCTCCAACACCTCATCGCCACCTGGACCGGCACCTGCCCCACCTGCCAACAGACCGTCCCATGGCAGCCCTACGACACCACCTAACAAAGCACTACTAG
>NZ_JBFPNH010000090.1:0-1137 GCF_040815545.1 Streptomyces sp. LMG1-1-1.1
TCCGAGGAGCACGACATGCTCCGGGAGTCGGTCCGTGCGCTCGCGGAGGCGAAGATCGTTCCGTTCGCGGCGGCGGTGGACGAGGAGGGCCGGTTCCCGCAGGAGGCGCTGGACGCGCTGGTCGCCAACGACCTGCACGCGGTGCACGTCCCCGAGGAGTACGGCGGTGCGGGTGCGGACGCGCTGGCCACGGTGATCGTGATCGAGGAGGTCGCGCGCGCGTGCGGCAGCTCCTCGCTGATCCCGGCGGTCAACAAGCTGGGCTCGCTCCCGGTGATCCTGTCCGGCTCCGAGGAGCTCAAGCACAGGTACCTGGGCCCGCTGGCCAAGGGCGACGCGATGTTCTCCTACGCCCTGTCCGAGCCCGACGCGGGCTCGGACGCGGCCGGGATGAAGACCCGCGCGGTGCGGGACGGGGACTTCTGGGTCCTCAACGGGGTCAAGCGGTGGATCACCAACGCGGGCGTCTCCGAGTTCTACACCGTGATGGCCGTCACCGACCCCGACAAGCGGTCCAAGGGCATCAGCGCGTTCGTGGTGGAGAAGTCCGACGAGGGCGTGTCCTTCGGCGCCCCGGAGAAGAAGCTCGGCATCAAGGGCTCCCCGACCCGCGAGGTCTACCTCGACAACGTCCGCATCCCCGCCGACCGCATGATCGGCGCCGAGGGCACCGGCTTCGCCACCGCCATGAAGACCCTCGACCACACCCGCGTGACCATCGCCGCCCAGGCCATCGGCATCGCCCAGGGCGCCCTCGACTACGCCAAGGGCTACGTCAAGGAGCGCAAGCAGTTCGGCAAGCCCATCGCCGACTTCCAGGGCGTGCAGTTCATGCTCGCCGACATGGCCATGAAGCTCGAAGCGGCCCGCCAGCTCACCTACGCCGCCGCCGCCAAGTCCGAGCGCGTTTCCGGCGGAGGCGAGAAGGAGGACCTCACCTTCTTCGGCGCCGCGGCCAAGTGCTTCGCCTCCGACGTCGCCATGGAGGTCACCATCGACGCCGTCCAGCTCCTGGGCGGCTACGGCTACACCCGCGACTACCCGGTGGAGCGGATGATGCGCGACGCCAAGATCACCCAGATCTACGAGGGCACCAACCAGGTTCAGCGCATCGTGATGGCCCGCAACCTCCCGTAA
>NZ_JBFPNH010000091.1:0-1120 GCF_040815545.1 Streptomyces sp. LMG1-1-1.1
GACCAGAGGTAGCCGAGGACGGTGAGGGCGAGGCACCAGGCGACGGCGATCCAGCCGTTGTTGCCGATCTCGGTGCCGAGGAGGAGGCCGCGGAGGGTCTCGATGGCGGGGGTGAAGGGCTGGTACTCGGCGATCGGCTGGAACCAGCCGGGCATCGCGTCGATCGGGACGAAGGTGCTGGAGATCAGCGGCAGGAAGATCAGCGGAAGGGCGTTGTTGCTGGCGGCCTCGGCGTTCGGACTGACCATGCCCATGCCGACCGCGATCCAGGTGAGCGCCAGGGCGAACAGGACGAGCAGGCCGAAGGCCGCGAGCCATTCCAGGGCGGTGGCGTCGGTGGAGCGGAAGCCGATGGCGACGGCGACGGCTCCGACGAGGACGACGCTGAGGACGGACTGGAGGACGCTGCCGACGACGTGTCCGAAGAGGACGGAGCCGCGGTGGATGGCCATGGTGCGGAAGCGGGCGATGATGCCCTCGGTCATGTCGGTGGACACGGAGACCGCGGTGCCGATCGTGGTGGACCCGATGGTCATCAGCACGAGGCCGGGCACGAGGTAGGCGATGTAGTCGGCGCGGTCGGCGCCGCCGCCGCCGATGCCCGCGCTCATCACGTCTCCGAAGATGTAGACGAAGAGCAGCAGCAGCATGATCGGCGTGAGCAGCAGGTTCAGGGTGAGCGACGGGTAGCGGCGCGCGTGCAGGAGGTTGCGGCGCAGCATCGTGGACGAGTCGCGCAGGGCGAGGGAGAGAGTGCTCATCGGACGGCCTCCGTGGACTGGTTCGGCCGCTCGGGACCGGTGAGGGCGAAGAAGACGTCGTCGAGGTCGGGGGTGTGGACGGTGAGTTCGTCGGCCTCGATACCGGCCGCGTCGAGCCAGTCGAGGATGGAGCGCAGTTCGCGCTGGCTGCCGTCGCTGGGGAGCTGCAGGGTGAGTGAGTCGTCGTCCCTGGTGGCCTCGGCGAGCGTGGTCGCGGCGGACTGGTAGGCGGCCGGGTCGGAGAAGCGGAGGCGTACGTGGCCGCCGGGGATGAGGCGCTTGAGCTGCTCGGCGGTGCCTTCGGCGGCGATCTTGCCGTTGTTGAGGACGGCGATGCGGTCGGCGAGTTGGTCGGCTTC
>NZ_JBFPNH010000092.1:0-979 GCF_040815545.1 Streptomyces sp. LMG1-1-1.1
CTAGACGAATAAGTCCGAAGTCTGCGGGCGCATGAAGCGAGGGTCTCGTTGGTTCGTTTGTGACGACAAACCTCAAGACCCTCGCAACAGCACTTTACGTGAGGATCGATGACTCTCTGGCAGGAACGCGGCGCTTGGGTCGTCCGCCGAGGCTGACGGATGCCGAGCTGTTGACGCTCGCCGTCATGCAAGCCGTACTCGGTTTCGCCTCAGAGACCCGCTGGCTGCGGTTCGCTCGCGCCCACCTGACCACCGAGTTCCCCTACCTGCCCAAACAATCCGGCTACAACAAGCGCTTGCGGGCCGCGAACGGGCTGATCAGCCGGTTCATCCGCACTCTCGCCCGGGACACCGACCTGTGGCACGACGACGTGTGGATCGTCGACTCCACACCCGTCGAATGCGCCCGCTCACGCCCCACGGTCAAACGCTCCGACCTCGCGGGCTGGGCCGGCTACGGCTACTGCCCCTCGCACTCGCGCTTCTTCTGGGGCCTGCGCCTGCACCTGCTCTGCACACCCGGCGGCCTGCCCATCTCCTGGGCCCTGGCCAACCCCAAGATCGACGAACGCGAAGTCCTGGCCGACATGCTCACGGGCGACCAGGACCTGCTGACCACGCACCCTGGCCAGACCGTCGTCGGAGACAAGGGCTACGTCTCCAAGCACCTGGACATCTTCATGGCCGACCACGGCCTGACCCTGCTGCGACCCAGCTACCGCAACCTCAAAGCGAGGCCGGGGGAGCAGCTACTCAAACCGATCCGGCAGCTGATCGAGTCCGTCAACGACACGCTCAAAGGCCAGCTCGACCTCGAACGCCACGGCGCCAGAACCCCAGCCGGGGTCCTGGCCCGCGTCGGACAACGCATCCTGGCCCTGACCGCCGCCATCTGGCACAACCGGGCCAACACCACAGCCCTGACCAGGTCACTCATCGCCTACGACCACTGACCAGCACTTCGGACTTACTCGTCTAG
>NZ_JBFPNH010000093.1:0-893 GCF_040815545.1 Streptomyces sp. LMG1-1-1.1
CAGTGGAAGTTCATCGAGCCGTATCTGCCGATCGGTAGGTACGGTCCGTATCCGGAGCGGTTGCGGGAGCAGTTCGAGGGTGTGATCTGGCGGTTTAGGTCCAGTGGTCAGTGGCGGGAGATGCCTGCGGAGTTCGGCCCCTGGGCCACTGTCTACGGGCGCTTCCGTGTCTGGCGGGACGCCGGTGTGTTCACCGCCCTGCTGGAAGGCCTGATCGCCGAGGGTGCCCGTGTGGGCAGGACGGACTTGTCGCTGGTCAGCGTGGACTCGACGACGGTCCGCGCCCACCACGATGCCGCAGGGCTGCGGGTCAGCAAGCACCTCATGGACGCTCTTGAAGAAGCCGTGCAGGAGCAGGAGACAGCCCGGCAAAAGGGGGCGGCCCGGAGGAACAGAACGGACAGGCCGAGCGTCGACGCATCCGGCGCCGACGTAAACTCCGCCTGAAGGAAGCCCTGCTCGGCAGGTCCCGGGGCGGACTCACCAGCAAGATTCACCTTGCCGCGGACCGCAGGTGTCGTCCGCTTGCGCTGGTTTTGACTGCCGGGCAGGCCGGGGACAGCCCGCAGTTCATTCCCGTGCTCGAGAAGGTGCGGGTCCGTCTACCTGTCGGCCGTCCCCGCACCAGGCCCGGCGCGGTCGCCGCGGATAAGGCCTACTCGTCTCGGGGCAACCGCTCCTACCTGCGCAAACGCGGAATCAAAGCCGTCATCCCGGAAAAGCGGGACCAGGCCGCCAACCGCAAGAAGAAGGGAGCGCGAGGCGGCCGACCCTTCAGCCATGACACCGATCTCTACAAGGAACGGAACACCGTCGAGCGCGCGATCAACAAGCTGAAGGCCTGGCGAGGCATCGCCACACGCTACGACAAGTCGCCCGACAGCTACCTCGCC
>NZ_JBFPNH010000094.1:0-708 GCF_040815545.1 Streptomyces sp. LMG1-1-1.1
GTCCGCTGCAGCGGGGCGGGCGTCACCACGGGGACGCCCGTGGCGGGAGCCGTCGCCGGAGCGGACACGGGCGCCTGCGGGGCGACCGCCGGGGCGGCCTGCCGCTGGACGGCGACCGGCCGGGCCACGGGCCGTACGGCGGCGGGCGGGGCGATCGGGACGACGGGGACCGCGGCGGGACGGGCTTCGGCACCGGCGGTGGTCGCCCTCCGCACGGGTGCGGCGCTCCGCTGCACGGCCGGAGCGGACGTGGGACGGGAGAGGGGCGCCGCCGGAACACCGCCGTGGCGGGGGGTCACGGAGGCGCTCGCCGCGTCCGGGATGCTCGGCGCGAGCGGACGGGTGGTGGCGAGCGGCAGCGACGCGCCCCGCTGCACGGCGGGAGCGACGGCCCGCTGGACGTCGACGACGGTGACGAGCGGCGTGGGTGCCCCGACCGCTGCCGCCGCCGACGGCCCCACGGGCGTGCTCGCGGCGGGCATCGCCGCGGCGCGCGAGACCGTCGGCCGTGCCGAAGGCGTCGGGACGTCGCCGGAGCCAGGCGAGCCGGCGGTGCTCGGCGGGGTGGGTGTGGTCGGCGCGACCGTGCCGCGCCGCACGACGGGGAGCGGCTTGACCGGGGTCCTGGCGGCCGGGAGCGCGGGCGTGGCCTGCGCGGGCGCCCGCTGGACGGTCGCGCCCGTCGGCGCCTCGGGGGCGCTCGGGGGC
>NZ_JBFPNH010000095.1:0-704 GCF_040815545.1 Streptomyces sp. LMG1-1-1.1
CCGATGAAGGACTCGTTGACGAAGTCGGTGTCGAGGGGGAGTTCGCCGCGGGCGTGGAGTTGGGCCATGCGGGCGCTGGTGCCGGTGCCGCAGGGTGAGCGGTCGAACCAGCCGGGGTGGATGGCCATCGCGTGGCGTGAGCGGGTGGCGTTCGAGCCGGGTGCGGCGAGGTAGACGTGTTTGAGTCCGGCGATCTCGGGCCGGGTGGGGTGCACGGGCCGGTGGGGTGAGGCGTTGACGGCGTCCATGACGGCCAGGCCGGCGGCGAGGAGGTCGTCCTTGCGGGCGCGGTCGAAGGGCAGGCCCAGGGTGTCGAGGTCGACGAAGGCGTAGAAGTTGCCGCCGTAGGCGAGGTCGTAGGTGACGGTGCCGTAGCCGGGGACGTCGGTCTTGAGGTCGAGTCCGGCGCTGAAGGCGGGGACGTTGGTGAGGGTGACCGCCTTGGCGGCGCCGTCCTGGACCCGGACGTCGACGCGGACCAGGCCGGCGGGGGTGTCCAGGCGGACGGTGGTGACGGGTTCGACGACCGGCACCATGCCCGTTTCCACCAGGACGGTCGCGACGCCGATGGTGCCGTGGCCGCACATCGGCAGCAGTCCCGACACCTCGATGTACAGGACGCCGTAGTCGGCGTCGGGCCGGGTCGGCGGCTGCAGGATCGCCCCGCTCATCGCCGCGTGCCCGCGCGGCTCGTACATCAGCAG
>NZ_JBFPNH010000096.1:0-677 GCF_040815545.1 Streptomyces sp. LMG1-1-1.1
GTCACCGACGAGCAGGTGGCCGCCCTGGTGGCCAGGACGCTGGAATCGGCCCCGAAGAACGCGACCCACTGGTCGACACGGTCGATGGCGAAGCAGACGGGCCTGTCGCAGTCGACCGTGTCGCGGGTCTGGCGGGCGTTCGGTCTGCAGCCGCATCGCTCGGAGACGTTCAAGCTGTCGACGGATCCGTACTTCGTCGACAAGGTCCACGACGTCGTCGGCCTCTACCTGGACCCGCCGGAGCGGGCCCTGGTTTTCTGTGTCGACGAGAAGTCGCAGATCCAGGCCCTGGACCGTTCCCAGCCGGTGCTGCCGATGATGCCCGGAGTACCGCAACGCGTCACACACGATTACGTCCGCGCCGGCACCACCACCCTGTTCGCCGCCCTGGAGATCGCCACCGGCAAGGTCATCGGTTCCCTGCACCGCCGCCACCGCGCCGAGGAATTCAAGAAGTTCCTCATCAAGCTCGACCGCGAAGTGCCGGCCGGCCTCGAGGTCCACCTGGTGCTGGACAACTACGCCACCCACAAGACCCCGGCCATCAAGACGTGGCTGCTGGCCCACCCCCGGTTCCACCTGCACTTCACACCCACCGGATCGTCCTGGCTCAACCTGGTGGAGCGATGGTTCGCCGAGCTGACGAATAAACAGATACGGCGAGGCGTCCACAAGAC
>NZ_JBFPNH010000097.1:0-649 GCF_040815545.1 Streptomyces sp. LMG1-1-1.1
TGACTCTCTACCAGGCCCTGGGCCTCCTCCAACACCTCATCGCCACCTGGACCGGCACCTGCCCCACCTGCCAACAGACCGTCCCATGGCAGCCCTACGACACCACCTAACAAAGCACTACTAGTCGGCGGCCGGCTCCGGCGGTTCCTCCGGGAGCGGGGCCGGGGTAGGGGTCGGGAGCGCGGCCGCCGGCGGGGTCGGGAGTGGGGCCGCCGGCGGGGTCGGGAGTGGGGCCGCCGGCACGGCCGGGAGCGGCGACGGCGGCGCGGGTTCCCAGGCGGCCGGAAGGTAGTCGTACGGCTCGTAGCCGGGGTCGTCGAGGTCGTCGAGGTCCTCGGCGGCGGGTACGGCCCCGGCGCCCGCCGGCCGGTCCACGGAGGAGATCCGTCCCGGAGCCGCGGCCGACGGCGGGACCGGCGCGGGGCCGGAGGAGGCGCCGGAGGGAACGGACACCGGGACCCCGGGTGCGGCGACCGGCGCCGGCGGGGACTTCGGGCGCGGGACGCGGCGGCCCCAGGCCCGTACCGCCAGAGCCGTCGGGACCCCGACGCAGGCGCCCCAGAGGACCGTCGCGGCGCCCGCCTGCCACCACACGGGGCCGAACGCCGAGAGGCGGCCGCTGCCGAGCGGGCCGCCCGCGGCGCCCGCG
>NZ_JBFPNH010000098.1:0-224853 GCF_040815545.1 Streptomyces sp. LMG1-1-1.1
CGTCACCGTCTTCCGCGACCTGCGCTCCGGACGTTCCACCGAGGGCTGGGACGTCGAGCGGCCGGGCACGGTCATGTCCACGGCCGAGGCCGTACAGGTGGCCGCGTCACTCGGGGTCGCCGCCGCAGCGGGGGGACCTGACCGGGCACGTACCGCTGCCGCCCGTGGGCGCGCCGCCCGTGCCGGCCGCCGAGCACGGCGGGACCGGCACGGCCACGCTCGCGGTGCTGCTGATCGGGCCCGCCGGGGCCGGCAAGACGACCGTCGCGCGGCACTGGGCGCAGCGCCGCCGGGTGCCCACGGCGCACATCAGCCTCGACGACGTCCGCGAGTGGGTCTGCTCCGGCTTCGCCGACCCACAGTCGGGCTGGAACGACCACTCCGAGGCGCAGTACCGCCTCGCCCGCCGCACCTGCGGCTTCGCCGCGCGCAACTTCCTCGCGAACGGGATCTCCTGCATCGTCGACGACGCGGTCTTCCCCGACCGGCCCGTCGTCGGCCTCGGCGGATGGAAGCGCCACGTCGGCCCCGGCCTGCTCCCGGTGGTCCTCCTGCCCGGCCTGGAGATCGTCCTGGAGCGCAACGCGGAGCGCAGCGGCAACCGGCGCCTCTCGGACGAGGAGGTCGCCGCCATCCACGGCCGGATGGCCGGCTGGTACGGCTCGGGGCTGCCGATCATCGACAACTCCACGTACGACGTCGAGACCACCGCCCGCGTCCTCGACGACGTCCTGGCCCGTGCGATAGCGAGTCCGCCCACCTGGTGACCCGGCGGGCCGTCTGCCCGGTCGGCCGCGCAGAACAGGCCGCCGCGGCGCGGTGCTCGTAGGCTCGGAGCATGTCAGAGGTGTATGCGGACCGCCGTGTACGGCTGCGCGACCGGTGCGCGGCCGCGGGCAGCCCGGCGGCCCTGGTCTCCCGCCCCGCCAACGTCCGCTATCTCGCGGGCGGCTCACCGCCCGGCGCGGTCCTGCTCGTCGGCCCGGAGCCGGACACGGACGTCCTGCTCTGTCCCGTCGCACCCGGCGCCGAACCGGCCGACGGACGGCTCGACGAGCTGCTGAGACAGCAGGTCCTGCCCGCGGGCGGCGGCGATCCGGCGGTCGCGGCCGTCGACCTGGCCCGCCGGGCCGGATCGGACGTGCTCGCCGTCGAGGAGCACGACCTGACCGTGGCCAGGCACCGCGCCATGGGCTCCGTCGCGCCCGGACTGCACCTCTCCGACCTCGCGTGCGCCGTCGAACAGCTCAGGATCGTCAAGGACGAGGACGAGATCGCCTGCCTCCGGATCGCCGCGGAGATCGCCGACCAGGCCCTCGGCGAACTCCTCGAGTCGATCCTCGTGGGGCGGACCGAGCGCCACCTCGCCCTGGAGTTGGAGCGCCGGCTCGTCGACCACGGTGCCGACGGGGCCGCCTTCCCCACCTCGGTGGCCACCGGTCCGCACTCCGGGCGCCGCGGGCACCGGCCGACCGACCGCCGCGTCGAGGAAGGTGATTTCCTCTCCGTCTGCCTCGGCGCCGACTACCGCGGCTACCGGTGCGAGATCGGCCGCACCTTCGTCATCGGCACCACCCCCGCCGACTGGCAGATCGAGCTGTACGAGCTCGTCTTCGCCGCTCAGCGCGCCGGACGGGAGTCCCTCGCACCCGGCGCCGAGTACCGGGACGTGGACCGGGCGGCCCGGCAGATCCTGGACTCGGCGGGCCACGCGGAGGCCGCCGTGCCGCTCACCGGGCACGGCGTGGGACTCGAAATCGACGAGGACCCGCAGCTCTCACCCTCGGCCATGGGTAAACTGGACGCTTGTGTGCCGGTCACCGTCGAACCGGGGGTCCACCTCCCGGGCCGGGGCGGGGTCCGGATCGATGACACGCTCGTCGTGCGCCAGGAGGCGGACGGCGGACCCGAGCTACTCACCATCACGACCAAGGAGCTGCTCGCGCTGTAAGGCGCGTACGCCTCCCAGGTCCCACGTCAGTCCAGGAGATTCCGCAACCGTGGCTTCCACGAACGACCTCAAGAACGGCATGGTGCTCAAGCTCGAAGGCGGCCAGCTCTGGTCCGTCGTCGAGTTCCAGCACGTCAAGCCCGGCAAGGGCCCGGCCTTCGTGCGCACCAAGCTCAAGAACGTGCTGTCCGGCAAGGTCGTCGACAAGACCTTCAACGCGGGCGTCAAGGTCGAGACGGCCACCATCGACCGCCGCGACATGCAGTTCTCCTACATGGACGGCGACTACTTCGTCTTCATGGACGAGGAGACCTACGACCAGCTGCACGTCGACCGCAAGTCGGTCGGCGACGCCGCCAACTTCCTCATCGAGGGCTTCAGCGCCTCCGTCGCGCAGCACGAGGGCGAGGTGCTCTACGTCGAGCTCCCGGCCGCCGTCGTGCTGACGGTCAAGCACACCGACCCGGGTGTCCAGGGCGACCGCTCCACCGGCGGCACCAAGCCCGCCACGCTGGAGACCGACCACGAGATCCAGGTCCCGCTCTTCATCACCACCGGTGAGAAGATCAAGGTCGACACGCGCACCAGCGACTACCTCGGCCGGGTGAACAGCTAACCGTGGCCGCTCGGAGCAAGGCCCGCAAGCGGGCCTTCCAGATCCTCTTCGAGGCCGACCAGCGCGACGCCTCCGTCCAGGAGGTCCTCGCGGACCAGATCCGGCACGCGCGGTCGGACGACCGCCAGCCGCCGGTCAGCGACTTCACCATGCAGCTGGTCGAGGGGTACGCGGCCCATGTGGCGCGGATCGACGAGCTCATCGCGACCTACGCGGTGGACTGGGACCTCGACCGGATGCCCGTCGCCGACCGGAACATCGTGCGCCTCGGTGCGTACGAGGTGATCTGGGAGGACGGCACTCCGGACGCGGTCGCGATCGACGAGGCGGTTCAGCTCGCCAAGGAGTTCTCCACCGACGAGTCCCCGACCTTCGTCAACGGCCTGCTGGGGCGCTTCAAGGACCTGAAGCCGCGGCTGCGCCGGGACGCGGACGACTGAGTCCGCAGGACGGTCACCCACGCCTGAGGGGCCCGCAGCACACGTGCTGCGGGCCCCTCAGGCGTTCCCCGGGCGGTACGGGCCCCCTCGTGGGCCGTGCGGGCCGTGTACGCGGCCTTGCGGGACCGTACGGCTACGCGGGCCCTCCCGGCGCTCGTGCGGCCCGTTCAGGGCTCTCCCGGGGCTTCGCGCACGGCCGGGGAAACGCCGAGGGCCCGTGGACGTCGGATGACGTCCACGGGCCCGGCGGTACGTTTCTGCTACGCCCTCGTAAGGGTTCAGTTGTCCTCGTGGGCGACCGCGCGGCGCGCGTCGGCGTCGAGCACGCCCCAGCTGATCAGCTGCTCGGTGAGGACCGAGGGGGACTGGTCGTAGATGACGGCGAGCGTGCGCAGGTCGTCCTGGCGGATCGACAGCACCTTGCCGTTGTAGTCGCCGCGCTGCGACTGGATCGTCGCCGCGTAGCGCTGCAGCGGGCCGGCCTTCTCCTGGGGGACGTGCGCCAGGCGCTCCAGGTCGAGGACCAGCTTCGGCGGCGGCTCGGCCGCCCCGCCGGGGGTCGTGCCCGGCAGGAGCTCCTGCACCGGCACTCCGTAGAAATCGGCCAGCTCGGCAAGACGCTGCACGGTCACCGCACGGTCACCACGCTCGTACGAGCCGACCACCACGGCCTTCCAGCGGCCCTGGGACTTCTCCTCCACTCCGTGGAGGGACAGACCCTGCTGGGTGCGGATGGCGCGGAGTTTGGCCCCGAGCTGCTTTGCGTATTCGCTGGACATAACGCTCCCGGACGCTGTGACGACATGCGGCTGCGCCGCGCGGCTGGTAACTCACTGTGAGGTTACGCAGCGTTACTCTTTCCCGTCAAGCCGAATGGTCCGTACCGCCTCCTCCCGGGGGACGGCGCACGGAGTGGCGCCCGGGGGTGCCTCGCACACCCGTCCACCCCTGGTAAAGTGAACGGCGCAATTCCGACGTCCTTTAAGAACCGTCCCGTGAGGCGGAGAAGGAGGTCCGATTTTTCATGGACACTCAGCAGCAGTACGGCGATGACGCCCGGCCCGTCCTCGAGGCCCCCGACATCGCGCGGGTCCTCACCCGCATCGCCCACGAGATCGTCGAGCGCGCCAAGGGCGCCGACGACGTGGTCCTCCTCGGCATTCCCACCCGCGGCGTCTTCCTCGCCCGCCGGCTGGCCGAGAAGCTCGAGTCGATCACCGGCACGAAGGTCCCGGTCGGCTCCCTCGACATCACCATGTACCGGGACGACCTCCGGCTGAAGCCCGCCCGCGCCATCGGCCGCACCGAGATCCCCGGTGACGGCATCGACGGCCGCCTCGTCGTCCTCGTCGACGACGTGCTCTTCTCCGGCCGCACCATCCGCGCCGCCCTCGACGCCCTCGGCGACATCGGCCGCCCGCGCGCCGTCCAGCTCGCGGTCCTCGTCGACCGCGGCCACCGCGAACTCCCGATCCGCGCCGACTACGTCGGCAAGAACCTCCCCACGTCGCTGCGGGAGACGGTCAAGGTCCAGCTCGCCGAGGAGGACGGTCGCGACACCGTGCTGCTCGGCGCCAGGCCCGCCTCCTAGCCGGACCGGCTTTCCCGCGGGGCCCGGGGCACACCCCTGCGCCCCCGCATGTCCGCACACCTCCCCACCACGGAGAGACACCCCGATGATGCGTCACCTCATCTCGGCCGCCGACCTCACCCGCGACGACGCCGTTCAGATCCTCGACACCGCCGAGGAGATGGCCCGGGTGGCCGACCGGCCCATCAAGAAGCTGCCGACCCTGCGCGGCCGGACCATCTGCAACCTGTTCTTCGAGGACTCCACCCGCACCCGGATCTCCTTCGAGGCGGCCGAGAAGCGCCTCTCCGCCGACGTGATCAACTTCGCGGCCAAGGGCTCCAGCGTCTCCAAGGGCGAGTCCCTCAAGGACACCGCGCAGACCCTGGAGGCCATGGGCGTCGACGCCGTCGTCATCCGGCACGGCGCCTCCGGGGCCCCGTACCGCCTCGCCACCTCCGGCTGGATCGACGCCCCCGTCATCAACGCCGGCGACGGCACCCACCAGCACCCCACCCAGGCCCTGCTCGACGCCTTCACCATGCGTCGGCGCCTCGTCGGCCGCGACGCCGGTCTCGGCCAGGGCCTCGACGGCAAGCGCATCACCCTCGTGGGCGACGTCCTGCACAGCCGGGTCGCCCGCTCCAACGTCGACCTGCTGCACACCCTCGGCGCCGAGGTCACCCTGGTGGCCCCGCCCACCCTGGTCCCGGTCGGCGTCGGGACCTGGCCCTGCGAGGTCTCGTACGACCTCGACAGCGTGCTGCCGAAGTCCGACGCGGTGATGATGCTCCGTGTGCAGCGCGAGCGGATGAACGCCGCCTTCTTCCCGACCGAGCGCGAGTACTCCCGCCGCTACGGGCTCGACGGCGAGCGGATGGCGAAGATGCCCGAGCACGCCATCGTCATGCACCCCGGCCCGATGGTCCGCGGCATGGAGATCACCGCCGAGGTCGCCGACTCCGACCGCTGCACGGTCGTCGAGCAGGTCGCCAACGGCGTCTCCGTCCGGATGGCCGTCCTCTACCTGCTTCTGGGCGGCAACGAGTCCGCCGTCAGCCACACCCGTACCGAGGAGAGCAAGTAACCATGAGCAAGATCCTTATCCGCGGTGCGAAGGTCCTCGGCGGCGACATCCAGGACGTCCTCGTCGACGGCGAGACCATCGCCGAGGTCGGCACCGGGCTGTCCGCCGAGGGCGCGACCGTGATCGAGGCCGACGGCCGGATCCTGCTGCCCGGCCTGGTCGACCTCCACACCCACCTGCGCGAGCCCGGCCGAGAGGACTCCGAGACCGTCCTCACCGGCACCCGCGCCGCCGCCTCCGGCGGCTACACCGCCGTCTTCGCCATGGCCAACACCCACCCGGTCGCCGACACCGCCGGCGTCGTCGAGCAGGTCTACCGGCTCGGCAAGGAGTCCGGCTACTGCGACGTGCAGCCCATCGGCGCCGTCACCGTCGGCCTCGAAGGCAAGAAGCTCGCCGAGCTCGGCGCCATGCACGACTCCGCCGCCGGCGTCACCGTCTTCTCCGACGACGGCAAGTGCGTCGACGACGCCGTGATCATGCGCCGCGCCCTGGAGTACGTGAAGGCCTTCGACGGCGTCGTCGCCCAGCACGCCCAGGAGCCCCGCCTCACCGAGGGCGCCCAGATGAACGAGGGCATCGTCTCCGCCGAACTCGGACTCGGCGGCTGGCCCGCCGTCGCCGAGGAGTCGATCATCGCCCGCGACGTCCTCCTCGCCGAGCACGTCGGCTCCCGCGTCCACATCTGCCACCTCTCCACCGCCGGCTCCGTCGAGATCGTCCGCTGGGCCAAGTCCCGCGGCATCGACGTCACCGCCGAGGTCACCCCGCACCACCTCCTCCTCACGGACGAGCTGGTCCGCTCGTACAACCCCGTCTACAAGGTCAACCCGCCGCTGCGCACCGAGAAGGACGTCCTCGCCCTCCGCGAGGCGCTGGCCGACGGCACGATCGACATCGTCGCCACCGACCACGCCCCGCACCCGCACGAGGACAAGGACTGCGAGTGGGCCGCGGCCGCCATGGGCATGGTCGGCCTGGAGACCGCGCTCTCCGTCGTCCAGCAGACGATGGTCGAGACCGGCCTCCTCGACTGGGCCGGCGTCGCCGACCGCATGTCCTTCGCCCCCGCCCGCATCGGACGGGCCTCCGGCCACGGACGACCCGTCTCGGCTGGTGAGCCCGCGAACCTGACGCTGGTCGATCCGGCTTACCGTGGTGTCGTGGACCCCGCGGACTTCGCCTCCCGCAGCCGCAACACCCCCTACGAGGGTCGTGAGCTGCCGGGACGCGTCACCCACACCTTCCTGCGGGGCCGGGCAACGGTCGTGGACGGGAAGCTGGCGTGACACCACTCATCACAATCGCCGCACAGGCAGCCGATCAGAAGTCGGCGGAGGTGACCGACTGGGCCGGCAGGATCGGCTGGGTCGCCGGACTGCTGCTCTTCGTCGCCTTCGTCTACTGGCTGATGCGCCAGGGATGGAAGTGGCGCGGCAGCCTCCAGTCGGACCTCCCCGAGCTGCCCACCGCGCCGCAGGAGCCCGGTGCGGCGAGACTGACCCTCAGCGGGCGCTACCACGGGTCCACGACCGCCGGGCAGTGGCTCGACCGGATCGTCGCCCACGGCCTCGGCACCCGCAGCCGGGTCGAGCTCACGCTCACCGACGCCGGGATCGAGGTCGTACGCCCCGGGGCGAACGACTTCTTCGTCCCGGCCGACGCCCTGCGCGAGGCCCGCCTCGACAAGGGCATCGCGGGCAAGGTCCTCGCCGAGGGCGGCCTGCTGATCGTCACCTGGGCCCACGGCGAGAAGCTGCTCGACTCCGGCTTCCGCTCCGACCGGGCGGCCGAGCACGCCGCCTGGGTCGAGGCCGTCAACTCCATGAACCACACCATCACGACGGAAGGCATCGCACGATGACGACCTCCACAAGGGGAGCCGCCAAGACTCCCGCCGTACTCGTCCTGGAGGACGGCCGCATCTTCCGCGGCCGCGCCTACGGGGCCGTGGGGGAGACCTTCGGCGAGGCCGTGTTCTCCACCGGCATGACCGGCTACCAGGAGACCCTCACCGACCCGTCGTACCACCGGCAGGTCGTCGTCATGACCGCCCCGCACGTCGGCAACACCGGCGTCAACGACGAGGACCCCGAGTCCGGCCGCATCTGGGTCTCCGGCTACGTCGTCCGCGACCCCGCCCGTGTCTCCTCCAACTGGCGCGCCCAGCGCTCGCTGGACGAGGAGCTGGAGCGCCAGGGCGTCGTCGGCATCTCCGGCATCGACACCCGCGCCCTCACCCGCCACCTGCGCGAGCGCGGCGCCATGCGCGTCGGCATCTTCTCCGGCGACGCCTGGACCGGCGTCCGCGACGAGGCCCTCCTCGCCAAGGTGCAGGAGCAGCCCCAGATGAAGGGCGCGAACCTCTCCGCCGAGGTCGCCACCAAGGAGACGTACGTCGTCCCCGCGATCGGCACGAAGAAGTTCACCGTCGCCGCCGTCGACCTCGGCATCAAGGGCATGACCCCGCACCGGATGGCCGAGCGCGGCATCGAGGTCCACGTGCTGCCCGCCACCGCCACCGCGGAGGACATCTACGCGGTGAACCCGGACGGCGTCTTCTTCTCCAACGGCCCCGGCGACCCGGCCACGGCCGACGGTCCCGTCGCCGTCATGCGCGCCGTCCTGGAGCGCAGGACCCCGCTCTTCGGCATCTGCTTCGGCAACCAGATCCTCGGCCGCGCCCTCGGCTTCGGCACGTACAAGCTGAAGTACGGCCACCGCGGCATCAACCAGCCGGTGCAGGACCGCACCACCGGCAAGGTCGAGGTCACCGCGCACAACCACGGCTTCGCCGTCGACGCGCCCCTCGACAAGGTGTCCGACACCCCCTTCGGGCGCGCCGAGGTCTCCCACGTCTGCCTGAACGACGACGTCGTGGAAGGCCTCCAGCTGCTCGACCAGCCGGCCTTCTCCGTCCAGTACCACCCCGAGGCGGCCGCCGGCCCGCACGACGCCGCGTACCTCTTCGACCGCTTCGTATCCCTGATGGAGGCCGAGCGTGCCTAAGCGCACCGATATCCAGTCCGTCCTGGTCATCGGCTCCGGCCCGATCGTCATCGGACAGGCCGCAGAGTTCGACTACTCCGGCACCCAGGCGTGCCGCATCCTCAAGGCCGAGGGCCTGCGGGTGATCCTGGTCAACTCCAACCCGGCCACGATCATGACCGACCCGGAGATCGCCGACGCCACCTACGTCGAGCCGATCACCCCCGAGTTCGTCGAGAAGATCATCGCCAAGGAGCGCCCCGACGCCCTCCTCCCCACCCTGGGCGGCCAGACCGCGCTGAACACCGCGATCTCCATGCACGAGCAGGGCGTCCTGGAGAAGTACGGCGTCGAGCTCATCGGAGCCAACGTCGAGGCCATCAACAAGGGCGAGGACCGCGACCTCTTCAAGGGCGTCGTCGAGGCCGTCAAGGCCAAGATCGGCTACGGCGAGTCCGCCCGCTCGGTCATCTGCCACTCCATGGACGACGTCATCAAGGGCGTCGACACCCTCGGCGGCTACCCCGTCGTCGTCCGCCCCTCCTTCACCATGGGCGGCGCCGGCTCCGGCTTCGCCCACGACGAGGAGGAGCTGCGCCGCATCGCCGGCCAGGGCCTCACGCTCTCCCCGACCACCGAGGTGCTCCTGGAGGAGTCCATCCTCGGCTGGAAGGAGTACGAGCTCGAGCTGATGCGCGACAAGAACGACAACGTCGTGGTCGTCTGCTCCATCGAGAACTTCGACCCGATGGGCGTCCACACCGGAGACTCGATCACCGTCGCCCCGGCGATGACGCTCACCGACCGCGAGTACCAGCGGCTGCGCGACATCGGCATCGCGATCATCCGCGAGGTCGGCGTCGACACCGGCGGCTGCAACATCCAGTTCGCGATCGACCCGGTCGACGGCCGGATCATCGTCATCGAGATGAACCCGCGCGTCTCCCGCTCCTCCGCGCTCGCCTCCAAGGCGACCGGCTTCCCGATCGCCAAGATCGCGGCCCGTCTCGCCGTCGGCTACACGCTGGACGAGATCCCGAACGACATCACGGAGAAGACCCCGGCGTCCTTCGAGCCCACGCTCGACTACGTCGTCGTCAAGGCCCCCCGGTTCGCCTTCGAGAAGTTCCCGCAGGCCGACTCCACCCTCACCACGACCATGAAGTCGGTCGGCGAGGCCATGGCCATCGGCCGCAACTTCACCGAGGCCCTCCAGAAGGCCCTGCGCTCCCTGGAGAAGAAGGGCTCGCAGTTCACCTTCGTCGGCGAGCCCGGCGACAAGCACGAGCTGCTGCGCGACGCGGTCCGCCCGACCGACGGCCGCATCAACACCGTCATGCAGGCCATCCGCGCCGGCGCCACCGCGCAGGAGGTCTTCGACGCCACGAAGATCGACCCGTGGTTCGTCGACCAGCTCTTCCTGATCAAGGAGATCGCCGACGAGCTGGCCGCCGCCGAGAAGCTCGAGCCGGAGATCCTCGCCGAGGCCAAGCGCCACGGCTTCTCCGACGCCCAGATCGCCGAGATCCGCGGCCTGCGCGAGGACGTCGTCCGCGAGGTCCGGCACGCCCTCGGCGTCCGCCCGGTCTACAAGACGGTCGACACCTGCGCCGCCGAGTTCGCCGCCAAGACCCCGTACTTCTACTCCTCGTACGACGAGGAGAGCGAGGTCGCGCCGCGCACCAAGCCCGCCGTGATCATCCTGGGCTCCGGCCCGAACCGCATCGGCCAGGGCATCGAGTTCGACTACTCCTGCGTCCACGCCTCCTTCGCCCTGAGCGACGCCGGCTACGAGACCGTGATGGTCAACTGCAACCCGGAGACCGTCTCGACGGACTACGACACCTCCGACCGCCTGTACTTCGAGCCGCTGACGCTCGAGGACGTGCTGGAGATCGTCCACGCCGAGACGCTGGCCGGCCCCGTCGCCGGTGTCGTCGTCCAGCTCGGCGGCCAGACCCCGCTGGGTCTGTCCCAGGCGCTCAAGGACAACGGCGTGCCGGTCGTCGGCACCTCCCCGGAGGCCATCCACGCCGCCGAGGACCGCGGCGCGTTCGGCCGGGTCCTGGCGGAGGCCGGCCTGCCGGCCCCCAAGCACGGCACCGCCACCACCTTCGCCGGCGCCAAGGCCATCGCCGACGAGATCGGCTACCCCGTCCTCGTGCGCCCGTCGTACGTGCTCGGCGGCCGCGGCATGGAGATCGTGTACGACGAGACCCGCCTCGAGTCGTACATCGCCGAGTCCACCGAGATCAGCCCCACCCGGCCGGTCCTCGTCGACCGCTTCCTCGACGACGCCATCGAGATCGACGTCGACGCGCTCTACGACGGCCAGGAGCTCTACCTCGGCGGCGTCATGGAGCACATCGAGGAGGCCGGCATCCACTCCGGCGACTCGGCCTGCGCCCTGCCCCCGATCACCCTCGGCGGCTTCGACATCAAGCGGCTGCGCGCCTCCACCGAGGCCATCGCCAAGGGCGTCGGCGTCCGCGGCCTGATCAACATCCAGTTCGCCATGGCCGGCGACATCCTCTACGTCCTGGAGGCCAACCCGCGCGCCTCCCGGACCGTCCCCTTCACCTCGAAGGCGACCGCCGTGCCGCTCGCGAAGGCCGCCGCCCGCATCTCGCTGGGCGCCACCGTCGCCGAGCTGCGCGCCGAGGGCCTGCTGCCGAAGACCGGCGACGGCGGCACCCTGCCGATCGACGCGCCGATCTCCGTCAAGGAGGCCGTGATGCCGTGGAGCCGCTTCCGCGACATCCACGGGCGCGGCGTCGACACCGTCCTCGGCCCGGAGATGCGCTCCACCGGCGAGGTCATGGGCATCGACGCGGTCTTCGGCACGGCGTACGCCAAGTCGCAGGCCGGCGCCTACGGCCCGCTGCCCACCAAGGGCCGCGCGTTCATCTCCGTCGCCAACCGCGACAAGCGCTCGATGATCTTCCCGGCCCGCGAGCTCGTCGCCCACGGCTTCGAGCTGCTCGCCACCTCCGGCACCGCCGAGGTCCTCAAGCGCAACGGCATCAACGCCACGGTCGTGCGCAAGCTCAGCGAGGGCGAGGGCCCGAACGGCGAGAAGACGATCGTCCAGCTGATCCACGACGGCCAGGTCGACCTGATCGTCAACACCCCGTACGGCACCGGCGGCCGCCTCGACGGCTACGAGATCCGTACCGCCGCGGTGGCGCGCAGCGTCCCGTGCCTCACCACGGTCCAGGCGCTCGCCGCCGCCGTCCAGGGCATCGACGCGCTCAACCGCGGCGACGTCGGCGTCCGCTCGCTCCAGGAACACGCGGAGCATCTGACCGCGGCCCGCGACTAGCAGCCCGTACGAACGAGGGGGACACCGGAGACACCGCGGTGTCCCCCTCTTCATGAGCACACCTGGACTCCCCGCATGTACAAGTTCTTCTTCACCGTCGTCTTCAAGCGCATGGACCCCGAGAAGGCCCACTACCTGGCCTTCCGCTGGATCCGCCTGGCCGCCCGCGTCCCCGTCCTGCGGACCTTCGTCGCCGCCGTCCTCGCGCCCCGGTACGAGGAGCTGCGCACCGAGGCCCTGGGCCTGCGGATGCACGGCCCCTTCGGCCTCGCCGCCGGCTTCGACAAGAACGCCGTGGCCATCGACGGGATGTCGATGCTCGGCTTCGACCACATCGAGATCGGCACCGTCACCGGCGAGGCCCAGCCCGGCAACCCGAAGAAGCGCCTCTTCCGGCTCGTCCCGGACCGCGCCCTGATCAACCGCATGGGCTTCAACAACGAGGGCTCCGCCGCCGTCGCCGAGCGCCTCCACGCGCGCGTGCCGGTCTTCAAGACCGTCGTCGGCGTCAACATCGGCAAGACCAAGGTCGTGCCGGAGGCGGAGGCCGCCGCCGACTACGTGAAGTCCACCGAGCGCCTGGCCGCCCACGCCGACTACCTCGTCGTGAACGTCTCCTCGCCGAACACCCCCGGGCTGCGCAACCTCCAGGCCACCGAATCCCTGCGCCCGCTGCTCACGGCCGTACGGGAGGCCGCCGACCGCTCGGTCACCGGCCGCCGGGTCCCGCTCCTGGTCAAGATCGCCCCCGACCTGGCCGACGAGGACGTCGACGCGGTCGCCGACCTCGCCCTGGAGCTCGGTCTCGACGGCATCATCGCCACCAACACCACCATCGCGCGCGAGGGCCTGGGCCTGACATCCGACCCGGAGCTGATCAAGGAGACCGGCGGTCTCTCCGGCGCGCCCGTCAAGGAGCGCTCCCTGGCCGTCCTGCGCCGCCTCCACGCGCGCGTGGGCGACCGCCTGGTCCTCGTGGGCGTCGGCGGCATCGAGAACGCCGAGGACGCCTGGCAGCGGATCCTCGCCGGCGCCACCCTGATCCAGGGCTACAGCGCCTTCATCTACGAGGGCCCGTTCTACGCCCGCGCGATCCACAAGGGCCTCGCCGCGCGCCTCGCCGCCTCCCCGTACGCCACCCTCGCCGAGGCCGTCGGCGCCGACAACCGAAAGGCCGCCAAGTGACCCTCTCCTTCGGTACCCGCCTGCGCTCCGCCATGGACGAGCGCGGCCCCCTGTGCGTCGGCATCGACCCGCACGCAGCCCTGCTCGACTCCTGGGGCCTGACCGACGACATCGCCGGTCTGGAGCGCTTCACCTTCACGGTCGTCGAGGCGCTCGCGGACACCGTGGCGGTCTTCAAGCCGCAGTCCGCCTTCTTCGAGCGCTTCGGCTCGCGGGGCGTCGCGGTCCTGGAACGGGCCGTCGCCGATCTGCGCGCCGCGGGCGGCCTGGTCGTCATGGACGCCAAGCGCGGTGACATCGGCTCCACCATGGCCGCCTACGCCGAGACCTTCCTGCGCAAGGACTCCCCGCTCTTCTCCGACGCGCTCACGGTCTCCCCGTACCTCGGCTACGGCTCCCTGAAGCCGGCCGTCGACCTGGCCCGCGAGTCCGGGGCCGGCCTCTTCGTGCTGGCGCTCACCTCCAACCCGGAGGGCGCCGAGGTCCAGCGGGCGGTCCGCGAGGACGGCCGGACCATCGGCGCGACGATGCTGGGCCACCTGGCCGCGGAGAACGCGGGGGAGACGCCCATGGGCTCCTTCGGCGCGGTCGTCGGCGCCACGCTCGGCGACCTGTCCTCGTTCGACCTGGACATCAACGGGCCGCTGCTCGCCCCCGGCATCGGCGCCCAGGGCGCGACCCCGGCCGACCTCCCCGCCGTCTTCGGCGCGGCGGTCCGCAACGTCGTCCCGAACGTCAGCCGCGGAGTCCTGAAGCACGGACCGGACGCGGCCGCTCTGCGGGACTCGGCTCACCGGTACGCGGACGAGGTCCGGGCGGCGGTCGGCGCCTAGCGGGTCCGCGGGCGGTCCTTCCCGGTCTCCCGGGCGATCCGATCCGGGGTGTCAGGTCAAGCCGCAGGTGGGAGCCTTTTCGGCCCGGTGGGACGACCCGTCCCGCCGGGCCGTCTCACTACTTGACGAAAACTTGGCTCAAAACCGGGTCGTTATGCCGGAAAAGTCCTGGTCGGTCGATGCTGACCAGGACTTTTCCGCTGTTCTCGCTGACGGGAGCGGCCTCGGCCGCTAGTCTCCGGGGCAGAGCAGCCGTTCAGCGACACACCGTTGAACGTTGCTCCACTGGTGTGGGGCGCTGGGTTCCTCACCGGTCCGTATCCGACAGATCGACATCCGAGGTGACGTAGGCGTGGCTCTTCCGCCCCTTACCCCTGAACAGCGCGCAGCCGCGCTCGAGAAGGCCGCCGCGGCTCGCCGGGAGCGGGCCGAGATCAAGAATCGACTCAAGCACTCCGGCGCCTCCCTGCAGGAGGTCATCAAGACCGGCCAGGAGAACGACGTCATCGGCAAGATGAAGGTCTCCGCTCTCCTCGAGTCCCTGCCGGGCGTGGGCAAGGTCCGCGCCAAGCAGATCATGGAGCGCCTCGGCATCTCCGAGAGCCGCCGCGTCCGCGGTCTCGGCTCGAACCAGATCGCCTCCCTGGAGCGGGAGTTCGGCAGCACCGGCGCCTGATCCGGGACGCGCGTCCCGGGCACACCGGTAAAGCTGGAATAATCGCTGCATGGCAGCAGAGGTACGTCCGCGGCTGACCGTGCTCTCCGGCCCCTCAGGGGTCGGCAAGAGCACGGTCGTCGCTCATATGCGCAAGGTCCACCCCGAGGTCTGGCTCTCGGTGTCGGCGACGACACGGAAGCCCCGCCCCGGCGAGAAGCACGGCGTCCACTACTTCTTCGTGACGGACGACGAGTTCGACAAGCTGATCGCCAACGGTGAGCTCCTCGAATGGGCCGAGTTCGCGGGCAACCGTTACGGCACCCCGCGGGGCGCGGTCCTCGAGCGCCTCGACTCCGGGGAGCCCGTGCTCCTGGAGATCGACCTCCAGGGCGCCCGTCAGGTCAAGGACTCCATGGCGGAGTCCCAGCTGGTCTTCCTGGCTCCGCCGAGCTGGGAGGAGCTGGTCCGCCGGCTCACCGGCCGCGGCACCGAGTCGCCGGAGGTCATCGCGCGCCGACTGGAGGCCGCGAAGGTCGAGCTGGCCGCCGAATCGGAGTTCGACACCACGCTCGTCAACACCTCCGTCGAGGACGTCGCACGCGAGCTGCTAACGTTGATGCTGCTGTCATCTGGGGATCTGGACAACAACGGCTGACGCCGTGGGTCCCCGACCTTCACAGCATGTCTGATTTTTTCTCCATCTTCGGAAGGTAGAGCGTGTCCTCTTCCATGACTGCGCCCGAGGGCATCATCAACCCGCCGATCGACGAGCTGCTCGAGGCCACGGACTCGAAGTACAGCCTCGTGATCTACGCGGCCAAGCGCGCGCGTCAGATCAACGCGTACTACTCCCAGCTCGGCGAGGGCCTGCTGGAGTACGTGGGTCCGCTCGTCGACACCCACGTCCACGAGAAGCCGCTCTCGATCGCCCTGCGGGAGATCAACGCGGGTCTGCTGACGTCCGAGGCCATCGAGGGCCCGGCGACGTAAGCACGTATCGCTTTGTAACGCTTGTCACCACAGGCCCGGCGGAACATCCGCCGGGCCTGTGGTGTCTCATGGAGTCGTACGCATCCGAGTGCGGGGAGTGGTGGAAGTCGTGGCCGAGCCGAAGGTCGTTCTGGGGGTCAGCGGCGGCATCGCCGCCTACAAGGCGTGCGAGCTGCTGCGCCGGCTCACCGAGTCGGGCCACGACGTCCGGGTCGTGCCCACCGACTCCGCGCTGAACTTCGTCGGGGCGGCCACCTGGTCCGCACTCTCCGGCCACCCCGTCTCGACCGAGGTGTGGGAGTCCGTCCACGAGGTCCCGCACGTGCGGATCGGCCAGGGAGCCGACCTCGTCGTCGTCGCCCCCGCCACCGCCGACATGCTCGCCAAGGCCGCCCACGGCCTCGCCGACGACCTCCTCACGAACACCCTGCTCACCGCGCGCTGTCCGGTCGTCTTCGCCCCCGCGATGCACACCGAGATGTGGGAGCACCCGGCGACCCAGGAGAACGTGGCCACCCTCCGCCGCCGCGGCGCCGTCGTCATCGAGCCCGCCGTCGGCCGTCTCACCGGCGTCGACACCGGCAAGGGCCGGCTGCCCGACCCCGGGGAGATCTTCGAGGTCTGCCGGCGGATCCTCGCGCGCGGCGTCACCGCCCCCGACCTCGCCGGCCGCCATGTCGTGGTCAGCGCGGGCGGCACCCGTGAGCCGCTCGACCCCGTGCGCTACCTGGGCAACCGCTCCTCCGGCAAGCAGGGCTACGCGCTCGCCAGGGCGGCCGCGGCCCGCGGTGCCCGGGTGACCCTGGTCGAGGCCAACACCGGCATCCCCGACCCGGCCGGCGTCGACGTGGTCCACGTCGGCACCGCCGTCCAGCTCCGCGAGGCCGTGCTCAAGGCCGCCGCCGACGCGGACGCCGTGGTGATGGCCGCGGCCGTCGCCGACTTCCGCCCGGCCGTCTACGCCACCGGGAAGATCAAGAAGAAGGGCGACGACGGTGCCCCCACCGTCGCACTCGTCCGCAACCCGGACATCCTGGCCGAGCTGTCCGCCGACCGGGCCCTGCCCGGCCAGGTGGTCGTCGGCTTCGCCGCCGAGACCGACGACGTCCTCGCCAACGGGCGGGAGAAGCTCCGCCGCAAGGGCTGCGACCTGCTCGTCGTCAACGAGGTGGGGGAGCGCAAGACGTTCGGCTCCGAGGAGAACGAGGCCGTCGTCCTCGCCTCCGACGGCGCCGAGACCCCCGTTCCGTACGGGCCGAAGGAAGCGCTCGCCGAGACGGTGTGGGACCTCGTCCTGCCGCGGCTCCGGCCTGCGACCTGACAGGCTTGCCCGTCCCGGGGCGAAGCAGCGCGGTGACGCATCGGAGGCGGGAAACGCCGACCGTCGAGTGATGTGCGTCCCACCGAAAGGGTGATCTCGGCCTTGTCGGCGGGGGGTTCCGCGCCTCCTGTGTCATTCGTCTGTCGAGACACCTGGTCCATAGTCCGACCACGACCGATAGACTGTTCGTGGAACGTCGCGGGGCGCAGCCCCCTGCCGGTCCGCGTCACGAGTAGCCAGCAGCCGCTGCAACACCAGGGAGCGTTGTGTCCCGTCGTCTGTTCACCTCGGAATCCGTCACCGAGGGTCACCCCGACAAGATCGCTGACCAGATCAGCGACACCATCCTCGACGCACTGCTGCGGGAGGACCCCACCTCTCGCGTCGCCGTCGAGACGCTGATCACCACCGGCCTCGTGCACGTCGCCGGTGAGGTGACCACCAAGGCGTGGGCGGACATCCCGACCCTCGTCCGGAACAAGATCCTGGAGATCGGCTACGACTCCTCCAAGAAGGGCTTCGACGGCGCCTCCTGCGGCGTGTCGGTGTCCATCGGATCCCAGTCCCCGGACATCGCCCAGGGTGTCGACACCGCGTACGAGAAGCGGGTCGAGGGTGACGAGGACGAGCTCGACAAGCAGGGCGCCGGCGACCAGGGCCTGATGTTCGGCTACGCCTCGGACGAGACCCCCGAGCTGATGCCGCTGCCGATCCACATCGCGCACCGCCTGTCCCGCCGCCTCACCGAGGTCCGCAAGAACGGGACCATCCCGTACCTGCGCCCCGACGGCAAGACCCAGGTCACCATCGAGTACGACGGCGACAAGGCCGTCCGCCTCGACACGGTCGTCGTCTCCTCGCAGCACGCCTCCGACATCGACCTGGAGTCGCTGCTCGCGCCCGACATCCGCGAGTTCGTCGTCGAGCACGTGCTCAAGCAGCTCGTCGAGGACGGCATCAAGCTCGACACCGACGGCTACCGCCTCCTGGTGAACCCGACCGGCCGCTTCGAGATCGGCGGCCCGATGGGCGACGCCGGCCTCACCGGCCGCAAGATCATCATCGACACCTACGGCGGCATGGCCCGCCACGGTGGCGGCGCCTTCTCCGGCAAGGACCCGTCCAAGGTCGACCGCTCGGCCGCCTACGCCATGCGCTGGGTCGCCAAGAACGTCGTCGCCGCGGGCCTCGCCTCGCGCTGCGAGGTCCAGGTCGCCTACGCGATCGGCAAGGCCGAGCCCGTCGGCCTCTTCGTCGAGACCTTCGGCACCAACACCGTCGAGAACGAGAAGATCGAGAACGCCATCGCCGAGGTCTTCGACCTCCGCCCGGCCGCGATCATCCGCGACCTCGACCTGCTCCGCCCGATCTACTCCCAGACCGCCGCCTACGGCCACTTCGGCCGCGAGCTGCCCGACTTCACCTGGGAGCGCACGGACCGCGTGGACGCCCTCAGGACGGCCGCCGGTCTGTAATCGCCCGTACGCGTCCGAAGCCCGGCACCCCCTGGAGGGGTGCCGGGCTTCGGACGTCTCCGGCTGTCGGTGGCGTCTGGTAGGTATGGGGCTGTGAGCAGCGAGAACGAGAAGTCCGACGAACCCGAGCAGCTCGCGCTCATTCGGGAGACCGTGCGGACGGCGAAGGTGCCGCGGGCCAAGCCGCGGACCTGGCGGGGGGCCGCACTGGCGAAGGAGCTGCCGGTCGCCAGGGTCGTGGTGAACAAGGGGGCGCTCCACCTCGACCAGTTCTTCGACTACGCGGTGCCCGAGGAGCTCGACGAGGCGGCGCGGCCCGGAGTGCGGGTGCGCGTGCGGTTCGGCGCGGGCGCCCACCAGGTCAAGGGCGGACGCCGGGAGGGCGGTCGGCTGATCGACGGCTTCCTCGTCGAGCGCCGGGCCACCTCGGACTACTCGGGACCGCTGGCCGCGCTCGCCGACGTCGTCTCGCCCGAGCCGGTCCTCGGACCCGAGCTGCTCGGTCTCGCCCGCGCCGTCGCCGACCGCTACGCCGGAAGCCTCGCGGACGTGCTCCAGCTCGCGGTGCCGCCGCGCAGCGCCCGCGCCGAGGGCCGCCCCTCGCCGGAACCGCTGCCGCCGCCGCGGGCGCCGGAGCCGGGGACCTGGACGCGGTACGAGCGGGGGACGGCGTTCCTGGACTCCCTGGCCCGCGGCGGGGCGCCCCGGGCCGTGTGGAACGCGCTCCCGGGGCCGCACTGGGCCGAGGAGATCGCCCGGGCCGTCGGCGCGACCCTGGCCTCGGGCCGCGGCGCGCTCGTCGTCGTCCCCGACGGCCGGGCGGCCGGCCGGGTCGACGCGGCGCTGACCGAGGTCCTGGGGGAGGGGCGGCACGCGCTGCTGACCGCCGAGGCCGGGCCGGAGAAGCGGTACGCGCAGTGGCTGGCGGTGCGGCGCGGCGCGGTGCGGGCGGTGGTCGGCACCCGGGCCGCGATGTTCGCCCCCGTACGGGACCTCGGGCTCGTCGTCGTCTGGGACGACGGCGACGGCAGCCACAGCGAGCCGCACGCCCCGCAGCCCCACGCGCGCGAGGTGCTGATCCTGCGCGCCGGCCTCGACCGGTGCGCCTTCCTCCTCGGCGGTACGAGCTGCACCGTCGAGGCCGCCCAGCTCGTCGAGTCCGGCTGGGCCAAGGCGCTGACCGCCGGACGCGAGCAGGTCCGCAGGGCCGCCCCCCTGATCCGGACCGTCGGCGACGGGGAACTCGCCCGCGACGAGGCCGCCCGCGCGGCCCGGCTGCCGTCGCTCGCCTGGCAGACCGTACGGGAGGGGCTCAAGACCGGTCCGGTGCTCGTCCAGGTGCCCCGGCGGGGATACGTGCCGAAGCTGGCCTGCGAGCGGTGCAGGACGCCCGCCCGCTGCCGCCACTGCGCAGGGCCCCTCGAAGCCCCCGACCAGCAGGAGCTGCGGTGCTCCTGGTGCGGGCGGGGCGCGCCCGACTGGCACTGCGTGGCGTGCGGATCGAACCGGCTGCGGGCCCAGATCGTGGGCGCGCGGCGGACGGCGGAGGAACTGGGCCGGGCGTTCCCGGCGGTTCCGGTACGGACCTCGGGGCGCGACCACGTCCTGGACAGCGTGCCCGGGCGTCCGGCGCTCGTCGTCTCCACCCCCGGCGCCGAACCCGTCGCCGACGGCGGATACGCGGCGGCGCTCCTCCTCGACGGCTGGGCCATGCTCGGCCGTCCCGACCTGCGGGCCGGCGAGGAGGCGCTGCGCCGCTGGATCGACGCGGCCTCGCTGGTGCGGGGCCAGGCCGAGGGCGGCACCGTCGTGGTGGTCGCGGAGCCGACGCTTCGGCCGGTGCAGGCGCTGGTCCGCTGGGACCCGGTCGGGCACGCCCAGCGCGAGCTGGCCGAGCGGGCCGAGCTGGGCTTCCCGCCGGTCTCCCGGATGGCCGCGGTGACGGGCCCGCCGGACGCCGTCGAAGGGTTCCTCGCGGCGGCCGGCCTGCCCGCGGACGCCCAGATCCTCGGCCCGGTGCCGCTGCCCGTCGTCCGACCCGGCGGCCCCCGCAGGCCCGGCGACCCGCCGCCGGGCGAGATGTGGGACCGGGCCCTGGTCCGGGTACCGCCGGGGAGCGGCGCGGCTCTGGCGGCCGCCCTCAAGCAGGCGCGGGCCGCCCGCATGGCGCGCGGCGGCGGGGAGCCGGTACGGATCCGGGTCGACCCGCCGGACATCGGTTGAGGCACGGTCCCCGGCGGGGACGCGACAGCCGCCCGCCCCCCTCTCGGAGGGGACGGGCGGCCGTCGGGTGGTGCGGGGTCAGCCGTTGCGCGGGCCGGGGAAGGCCGGCGGGCGGGGGTCCTCGCGGAGGGTGGCGCTGCCCGAGGTGGGCTGCGGGGGCATCGAGCGGGCGGCGGGAACCGAGGGGAGCGTGCGGGTCGCGCCCGGCTCCACGGTGTGCTCCTGGTCCACGGCGATGCCCTGCTGGGGCGCGCGCCGGGCGCCGTAGCGGCGGTGGACGGCCTGCTTGGTGACTCCGAGCGCGGAACCGACCGCGTCCCACGAGAAGCCGAGCGAGCGGTCGAAGTCGACCGCGGCGGTCACCAGGGTCTCGACGCTGTCCCGCAGCTCCTGGGCGAGTCGGACGGTCGGGGCGGGCGCGCGCCCGTAGACGACGAAGCCCGTGGACGGGCCGGAGCGGCGAGGGCGGTAGACATTGCCCAGCTGGGCCGTGAGCGTGCGCAGTGCGTCCACCTGCCGCCGGACCCGCTCGATGTCCCGCACCAACAGGTGCAGACTCGCCCGGGCTTGGGCGTCGTGGGTTGCGTGGTCGGCCATGTGAAAGCCTCTCGAACCGGCGTTTAAGGGAGCGGGTCGCAGGGGGGAACGGCGACCCGATTCGGTCAATCTCTCTTGACCAACGCGCCACCGGGAGTTGGGTCACGCTGCGGGGGCGTACACGCATATGCGCAGGGCGCTCGTCCTCACGTACGCCCCCTTCTCCCGTGGCATCTAGACTGGTGCGCTGCCCGTAAAGCCCCCGGAGAGACAGGCAGTCGCCACCCATGAAGCTCGTCTTCGCAGGCACCCCCGAGGTCGCCGTACCCGCCCTGGACGCCCTGCTCGCCTCCGGCCGGCACGAGGTGGCGGCCGTGGTCACCCGGCCGGACGCTCCGGCGGGGCGCGGCCGGCGGCTCGTGGCCAGCCCGGTGGCCCAGCGGGCGGAGGAGGCCGGGATCGAGGTCCTGAAGCCGGCCAGGCCGCGCGACGAGGACTTTCTCGCCCGGCTGCGGGAGATCGCGCCGGACTGCTGCCCGGTCGTCGCCTACGGCGCGCTGCTGCCCAAGGTCGCCCTCGACATCCCCGCCCGCGGCTGGGTCAACCTGCACTTCTCGCTGCTGCCCGCCTGGCGCGGGGCCGCCCCCGTGCAGCACTCCCTGATGGCCGGCGACCAGGTGACCGGCGCGTCCACCTTCCTGATCGAGGAGGGGCTCGACTCCGGTCCGGTCTACGGCGTGGTCACCGAGGACGTCCGCCCCACCGACACCAGCGGCGACCTGCTGACCCGGCTCGCCTTCGCGGGCGCCGGACTGCTCGCGGCGACGATGGACGGCATCGAGGAGGGCAGCCTCCACGCCGTCCCGCAGCCGGTCGAGGGCATCACCCTGGCGCCCAAGATCCAGGTCGAGGACGCCCACGTCGACTTCGCCGCCCCCGCCCTGCGGGTGGACCGCGTGGTCCGCGGCTGCACCCCCGCGCCCGGCGCCTGGACCGTCTTCCGGGGCGAGCGCCTCAAGCTCATCCAGGTCACCCCCCTCCCCGACCGCGCCGACCTCGCCCCCGGCGAGCTCGCGGTCGGCAAGAACAACGTCTACGCCGGCACCGGCTCCTACGCGGTCGAAATGCTCTGGGTCCAGCCCCAGGGCAAGAAGCCGATGAAGGCCGCGGACTGGGCCCGCGGCGTGCGGATCGCCCCCGGTGAGGGCCTGGGAGCGTAGGGCGCGGGGGGCTCCGCGGGCGACGTAGGCTGGGGAGCGTTCGACCCTCTTCATTTCGTCACGCGGAGCACCTTTGAGCGAGCAGGCACGTCGCCGTCCCCACAAGCCCTACCGGAGGCCCCAGAAGGACCCCGTCCGGATGCTGGCCTTCGAGGCGCTGAGGGCGGTGGACGAGCGGGACGCGTACGCGAACCTGGTACTGCCGCCGCTGCTGAGGAAGGCCCGGGAGAAGGGCGACTTCGACGGGCGGGACGCGGCGCTCGCGACCGAGCTCGTCTACGGGACGCTGCGGCGCCAGGGCACGTACGACGCGGTCATCTCCGCCTGCATCGACCGGCCGCTGCGCGAGGTCGACCCGCCCGTCCTCGACGTGCTGGCGCTCGGCGCGCACCAGCTGCTCGGGACGCGGATCCCCACCCACGCGGCGGTCTCCGCCAGCGTCGAGCTGGCCCGCGTGGTGCTCGGCGACGGCCGGGCCAAGTTCGTGAACGCCGTCCTGCGGAAGATCTCGCAGCAGGACCTCGACGCCTGGGTCGCGCAGGTCGCGCCGCCGTACGACGACGACCCCGAGGACCACCTCGCCGTGGTCCACTCGCACCCCCGCTGGGTCGTCTCGGCGCTCTGGGACTCCCTCGGCGGAGGCCGCGCCGGCATCGAGGACCTCCTGGAGGCCGACAACGAGCGCCCCGAGGTCACCCTCGTGGCCCGGCCCGGCCGCGCCACCACCGAGGAGCTCTCGGCGGTCACCGAGACGCTGCCGGGCCGCTGGTCCCCGTACGCCCTGCGGATGGCCGAGGGCGGCGAGCCCGGCGCCATCGAGGCCGTGAAGGAGGGGCGGGCCGGCGTCCAGGACGAGGGCAGCCAGCTCGTCGCCATCGCCCTGGCCAACGCGCCGGTCGAAGGCTCCGACGCCCGCTGGCTCGACGGCTGCGCGGGGCCCGGCGGCAAGGCCGCCCTGCTGGCCGCGCTGGCCGCCGAGCGCGGCGCCGCCCTGCTCGCCTCGGAGAAGCAGCCGCACCGCGCCCGCCTCGTCGAGCGCGCCCTCGCCGGCAACCCGGGTCCGTACCAGGTGATCGCCGCCGACGGCACCCGCCCGCCGTGGCGCCCCGGCTCCTTCGACCGCGTCCTGATGGACGTGCCCTGCTCGGGCCTCGGCGCCCTGCGCCGCCGCCCGGAGGCCCGCTGGCGCCGCCGCCCCGAGGACCTGGACGGCTTCGCGCCGCTCCAGCGCGCGCTGCTCACCGAGGCCCTGAGCGCCGTGCGCGTCGGCGGCGTGGTGGGGTACGCGACCTGCTCGCCGCACCTGGCGGAGACCCGGGTGGTCGTCGACGACGTCCTGAAGAAGGTCGGCGGCGCCGAGCTGATCGACGCCCGCCCGCTGCTGCCCGGTGTGCCCGCGCTCGGCGACGGCCCGGACGTCCAGCTGTGGCCGCATCTGCACGGTACGGACGCGATGTACCTGGCGCTGCTGCGCCGGACCGCCTGACCGCAATCTCCCGGTCCGTCCCGGTCCAGACTCGTCGGTTCGTACCGAAATTGGTCTGGACCGGATCCGAAACCGCTCAGCGGCAAAGAAGTACCCAAGAACGTGGGAGGCTTGGCACATGGCGCAGATCAACCCCAGCATCCTGTCCGCGGACTTCGCCCGGCTCGCCGATGAGGCGAAGGCCGTCGGCGGTGCCGACTGGCTGCACGTCGACGTGATGGACAACCACTTCGTGCCCAACCTGACGCTGGGGGTGCCGATCGTCGAGTCCCTGGCCCGCGCGACCGACATCCCGCTCGACTGCCACCTGATGATCGAGGACCCGGACCGCTGGGCCCCGCAGTACGTGGAGGCGGGCGCCGGCTCGGTCACCTTCCACGTCGAGGCGGCCGCCGCGCCCGTGCGGCTCGCGCGGGAGATCAGGGCCAAGGGCGCCCGCGCCTCCATGGCGCTCAAGCCGGCCACGCCCATCGAGCCGTACGAGGACCTGCTCCCCGAGCTCGACATGCTGCTGATCATGACCGTCGAGCCCGGCTTCGGCGGCCAGGCGTTCCTCGACATCATGCTGCCCAAGATCCGCCGCACCCGTGAGCTGATCTCCAAGCACGGCCTGGAGCTCTGGCTCCAGGTCGACGGCGGTGTCGCCGAGTCCACCATCGAGCGGTGCGCCGAGGCCGGCGCCGACGTCTTCGTCGCCGGCTCCGCGGTGTACGGCGCCGCCGACCCGGCCGCCGCCGTCGCCTCGCTGCGTGCCCGCGCCGACGCCGCCACGGCCTCCGCCGCGTGGGCGTGTGGCCACTGAGCCTCCGGCGGATGAACGCGGTCGGTCGGGCCGTCGACAGGACTGATCAAGGCCCGCCGGATCTGACAGGATGAACGGCGAGTCCAGAGTGTGAACCACATCGGAACGTGACTTCCGTACGTGAACAGCGGTACGTGAACAGCAGTGAGGAGATCGCGGTGGCGGGAATGTCGGCGGGACGGTCAGCCCTGCGGATGGGCCCCGCGGAGCTGGTGCAGGCGGCGGCCATGGCCCGCCGCTTCTACCTCGAGGGCAAGTCCAAGATCCAGATCGCCGAGGAGTTCGGCGTGAGCCGCTTCAAGGTGGCCCGGGTCCTGGAGACCGCCCTGGAGCGCGACCTCGTACGGATCGAGATCCGCGTACCGGCCGAGCTGGACGCCGAGCGCTCCGACGCGCTCCGCGCCCGCTACGGGCTCCGCCATGCCGTCGTCGTCGAGTCCCCGGCGGAGGGCGACGACGAGTCGCCCGACCCGGAGAACCTCGGCGAGGTCGCGGCCGACCTGCTCGGTGAGCTCGTCACCGAGGGCGACGTCCTCGGCCTCGCGTGGGGCCGCTCCACCATCCACATGGCGGCGGCACTCGACCGGCTGCCGCCCTGCACCGTCGTCCAGCTCACCGGCGTGTACGACGCCGGAACCGCCGAGCGCGGCTCCGTCGAGGCCGTCCGCCGCGCCGCCCAGGTGTCCGGCGGCGAGGCCCATCCCATCTACGCGCCCATGCTGCTCCCCGACCCGGCGACCGCGGCGGCGCTGCGCAGCCAGACCGGCATCGCCCGGGCCTTCGAGTACTTCGACAAGGTGACCGTCGCCTGCGTCTCCATCGGCTCCTGGGAGCCGGGCATCTCGACCGTCCACGACATGCTCTCCGACACCGAGCGGGCCCACTACGCCTCGCTGGGCGTCGCCGCCGAGATGTCGGCCCACCTCTTCGACGCCGACGGCCGGCGGGTCGGCCGCGACCTCGGCGAGCGCTGCATCACCGTCGAGGCGGACCGGCTGCGCCGCATTCCCGAGGTCGTGGCCATCGCCGGCGGCCAGCGCAAGGCGGCGGCGATCGGCGCGGTGCTCCGCTCCGGACTCGTCACCAGCCTCGTCACCGACCGCGCCGCGGCCGACTACCTGCTCACCGCGTCCAGCCCGGGCACCCACCCGGCGCTCGACCGCAGGGACCCCGACGGCAACTGACACGACCGCCGCACGTCCAGGGGCCGGAGCCATCCCGTAACGGTATGTTCGGGACATGTTGCTCCGGCCCCTGCGCGTGCTCCTCGCGCTCGTCCTCGCCGTCTTCCTGGCGGGGTGCTCCTCGGCGAGCGGCGGGACCGGCACCGCCACCCGCACGGCGACCCCCACCCGCACCGCCCCCTCGCTCCCCGCCGCCGCACCCACCGGCGCCTCGGGGCTCCCCACCGTACGGGTCGCGGACCTGCCCCCCGAGGCGCGGACCACGCTCCGCCTCATCGCGAGCGGCGGCCCCTTCCCGTACACCAAGGACGGCACCGTCTTCTCGAACTTCGAGCAGATCCTGCCCCGCGAGGAACGCGGCTACTACCACGAGTACACCGTGAAGACCCCCGGCGCCCACGGCCGCGGGGCGCGCCGGATCGTCACCGGACGCAACCACGAGACGTACTACACCGCCGACCACTACGAGACGTTCCGGGAGGTGGTCACGGATGAGAATTGACGATCCCGTCGTCCTCGACCTGACCGGGGTCACCGACAAGGCCGACCTCATGGACCGGTGCGCCACCGCGCTCGCGCTGCCCGACTGGTTCGGCCGGAACTGGGACGCCCTCGCCGACTGCCTCACCGACCTGACCGAGCCGGTCACCCTCGTCGTCACCGGCTGGCAGGGGTTCGCCGACACGCGCCCGCGCGACTGGCAGACCGCCCAGGACGTCTTCGCCACGGCCGTCGACGAGCGCCCCACCCGCCTCACCGTCCTCCTCGCCCTGGGAACGGGCTTCGGAGGATCCGACGAACCACCTGCCGCGAGCCTCGGATGATTCGCCCTGGACTGGTATCCGTAGGGGCGTGGGACAATGAACTACGTGCTTTTTCCCCTGGCTGAAATGCCTAGGGGCCGATCCGAACGACTGGGATGTCA
The DNA here is from genome assembly GCF_040815545.1 of Streptomyces sp. LMG1-1-1.1. Classification (NCBI taxonomy): domain Bacteria; kingdom Bacillati; phylum Actinomycetota; class Actinomycetes; order Kitasatosporales; family Streptomycetaceae; genus Streptomyces; species Streptomyces sp. LMG1-1-1.1. The sequence continues at coordinate 26,814 of NZ_JBFPNH010000098.1, forward strand.
GCACGTGCGTTTCCTCAATGACGTCAAGCCGCCCTACGACCTGACGTACGACGATGTGTTCATGGTGCCGAGCCGCTCGGCCGTCGGTTCCCGCCAGGCCGTGGACCTCTCCTCGCCCGACGGAACCGGGACGACCATCCCGCTCGTCGTCGCCAACATGACCGCCATCGCCGGCCGGCGGATGGCCGAGACCGTGGCCCGCCGCGGCGGCCTGGTCGTCATCCCCCAGGACATTCCCATCGAGGTCGTCACCGACGTCATCACCTGGGTCAAGAGCCGCCACCACGTGCTCGACACCCCGATCGTCCTCGAGCCGCACCAGACGGTCGCCGACGCGCTGTCGCTGCTGCCGAAGCGCGCCCACGACGCCGGCGTCGTCGTCGACGAGAACCGCCGCCCCGTCGGCGTCGTCACCGACGCCGACCTCTCCGGCGTCGACCGCTTCACCCAGCTCTCCGAGGTCATGTCCAAGGACCTGCTGCTCCTGGACGCCGACATCGACCCGCGCGAGGCCTTCAACACCCTCGACGCCGCCAACCGCCGCTACGCCCCCGCCGTCGACGCGGACGGCAAGCTCGTCGGCATCCTCACCCGCAAGGGCGCCCTGCGCGCGACCCTCTACAGCCCCGCCGTCGACAAGGCCGGCAAGCTGCGCATCGCCGCCGCCGTCGGCATCAACGGCGACGTGGCGGGCAAGGCCAAGCAGCTGCTCGACGCGGGCGTCGACACGCTCGTCATCGACACCGCGCACGGCCACCAGGAATCGATGATCGCCGCGATCCGCACCGTGCGGGCGCTCGACCCGCACGTCCCGATCGTCGCGGGCAACATCGTCGCCGCCGAAGGCGTCAAGGACCTCATCGAGGCGGGCGCCGACATCATCAAGGTCGGCGTCGGCCCCGGTGCCATGTGCACCACCCGCATGATGACCGGCGTCGGCCGCCCGCAGTTCTCCGCCGTCCTGGAGTGCGCCGCCGAAGCCAAGAAGTACGGCAAGCACGTCTGGGCCGACGGCGGTGTCCGCCACCCGCGCGACGTCGCCATGGCGCTCGCCGCCGGCGCGTCCAACGTCATGATCGGCTCCTGGTTCGCCGGGACGTACGAGTCCCCCGGCGACCTCCAGCAGGACGCCAACGGGCGGCTCTACAAGGAGTCCTTCGGCATGGCCTCCGGCCGCGCCGTCAAGAACCGCACCAGCGACGAGTCCGCCTACGACCGGGCGCGCAAGGCGCTGTTCGAGGAGGGCATCTCCACCTCCCGCATGTTCCTCGACCCGGCCCGTCCGGGCGTCGAGGACCTCATCGACTCCATCATCGCGGGCGTCCGCTCCTCCTGCACCTACGCCGGTGCGGGCTCCCTCGCGGAGTTCGAGGACAAGGCCGTCATCGGCGTCCAGTCCGCCGCCGGCTACGCCGAGGGCAAGCCCCTCCACGCCAGCTGGAGCTAATCCCCACCCCCCCGGGCCCCCGAGAGCAGACCACCGCTCCCGGGGGCCCGCGGCATTCCCCCACGCCCGGCGGCCCCGCCGACCGTCCGGCATGAGCCCCCGGGAGCCCCGCCCGTTGTGGGCAATCGTTCCGCTGGGGCGGAACGGGTGGGCACAACGGAACGGCGCCCGTGCCGGGCCTAGGCTTCCGCGCCTGATCCCGCACCACTGGTACGGCGCCGTATGGGTGCGGGCAGGTACGAGGGGCGAGGCGCCGCCGAGGGCGCCGTCCCGTGTGCCCACCCGTCCCGCCCCAGCGGGACGATTGCCCACACGGCGGTGGAGCGGGGCGGGGCCCACGCGGGGGGCGGTGGGTGGCGGGCGCGGGCCCACGCCGGCCTACGCGGGGCAGGTGGTGGGCGCGGGCAGGCGCGGGCCTACGTGGGGGTAGGTGGCGGGCGCGGGCCCACGCCGGCCTACGTGGGGGTAGGTGGCGGGCGCGGGTAGGCGCAAGGGGGTTAGGGGGTGGAGGGGGGGAGGGGGGTGGGGAGGGCGGTGGCGACGGCTTGGGCTAGGCGGGTGTGGCCGGCGTCGTTGGGGTGGAGGCCGTCGGCGAGGTGTTCGGGGCGGAGGAGGGGGCGGCCGGGGAGGAGGTGGAGGTGGGGGTCGTCGGTCGCGAGGTCGTGCGCGGCGCGTTCCATGGCGCGGCGGAGGGCGGTGAGGGTGGCGCCGAGGGGGTTGGGGGTGTGTTCGGCCTCGGGGCGGAGGACGGGGGAGAGGATGAGGAGGGGCGTGGCCGGGTGGCCGCGGCGGACGAGGCCGACGAAGGCGCGGACGGTGGCGTAGAGCCACTCGGGGGTGGCGGGGACGCGGGACCAGCAGTTGGTGCCGAAGGCGAGGGTGATGACCTCGCCGGGGAGCCGGGCGAGGTGTTCGGCGAGGGGGAGTTCGCCGCGGGCCCCGCCCGCGTAGCCGAGGTTGACCGGGTCGAGGCCGCGGAGGCGGCCCGCTGCGGCGGGCCAGGAGTGGGCGGGGCGGGTGGACAACCAGCCTTCGGTGATCGAGTCGCCGTGGACGAGCCAGCGGGGTCGGGGCGGCGCGGGGGAGAGGGTGCCGTCGACGGCCCGCAGGGCGAGCGGCAGGGGTGACTGGCCCTCGGGGAGGTGGAGGGTGAAGGTGCCGCCGCGGGCGGGCAGCGGGACGGTGACGACGGCTTCGGCGGACGGGGTGGCGAAGGTCTCGCCGACCAACCGGGTGCCCTGCCAGAGGTCGAAGCAGTGGCGTAGCGCGGCGAGGGGGTCGTCGGGTCGCGGGGCGTCCGCGCGGTAGCGGAGCCGCACGGCGCGGGTGCCGGGCGCGGCGGTGAACTCGATGCGGACGCCGATGGGCAGCGCGGCCCGGGCGGCGATGTCCCAGGGGAGCCGTTCGAGGTCGTCCGGGTCGGCGCGGACGGGCCGTCGCCCGTCCAGCCAGGCCGTGCCGCGCAGGAACGGTTCCGGGTCGAGCCAGCCCACCGGGGCCTCCGATCGTGCGGTGGTCAGGACCTCGCAGGGTGGCTCATCGGCGGCGAGGAGTCCAGAGGCGGGCGGGCCGGTTCACCCCCGATGTGTCGATTCATGCGGGGGAGCGCAATGTTTACGCGTCTGCGCCCGAAGCGCGCAATGATCATCCGCCAGTGCGCAACAACCCTGCATTACGAGTGCGAACCTCGGACCCTTAGGCTCGTGCCCCGTACCAGGAGTGGGGCGACCGCCTGCTCGGCGGTTCCCCTTCCCCCGTGGGCTTGTCTCGGCATGCCCTCGTACCGCCGCGGTCGCCTCCCTACCCCCAGGCAGCGATAAGGAGCCTCCGCAGTGCTGGATCAAGGCGCAGCCCCGCCGGTCGTCGAAACGACCACCCCGAAGACCTCCACCCTCGGCGCACTCGTCCGGCGCAAGCCGGTGGAAGCCCTGGTCGCGGAGGGTGGGCAGGGCGAGGGCGGCAGTCTCCGCCGCACGCTCTCCATGTGGCAGCTGACCATGATCAGCATCGGTGCGACGCTCGGCACCGGCATCTTCGTCGTCCTCGGTGACGCCGTCCCGAAGGCGGGCCCCGCGGTTACCGTCGCCTTCGTCATCGCCGGTCTCACGGCGCTGTTCTCCGCGCTCTCGTACGCCGAGCTGGCCGGCACCATACCGGTGGCCGGCTCTTCCTACTCGTACGCGTACGCAACGATGGGCGAACTGGTCGCCTGGGTCTGCGGCTGGTGTCTGGTCCTGGAGTACGGCGTGTCCGTCGCCGCCGTGGCGGTCGGCTGGGGCGAGTACCTCAACGAGCTGCTCGACGGGACCATCGGCGTCACGCTCCCCGACGTGGTCTCCTCGGCCCCGGGCGAGGGCGGCGTCATCAACCTGCCCGGCCTGATCGTCGTCCTGCTCGCCATGCTGTTCCTGCTCGGCGGCGCCCGTGAGTCCGCCGTCATCAACACCATCATGGTCGCGGTGAAGATCGTCGCCCTCGTGCTCTTCTGCGCGATCGGCTTCGTGGGCTTCAAGTCCGGCAACTACAAGGACTTCATGCCGCTCGGCATGGCCGGCGTCGGCGCCGCCAGCGCCAGCCTCTTCTTCTCGTACATCGGCTTCGACGCCGCCTCCACGGCCGGCGAGGAGGCCAAGAACCCGAAGCGCGACCTGCCGCGGGCCATCATGCTCTCGCTGCTCATCGTCACGGTGCTCTACGTCCTCGTCGCCGCCGTCGCCGTCGGCGCGTGGCACTGGAAGGCCTTCGAAGGCTCCGAGGCCACCCTGGCCGCGATCATGAACGACGTCACCGGCCAGACCTTCTGGGGCACCCTGCTCGCCGCCGGCGCGGTCATCTCCATCGCGAGCGTCGTCCTCACCGTGCTCTACGGCCAGACCCGCGTCCTCTTCGCGATGTCCCGCGACGGCCTCGTCCCCAAGGTCTTCGGCAAGGTCAGCGGCAAGACCGGCACCCCGCGCGTCAACACGGTCATCGTGTCGCTCTTCTGCGCCGCCCTCGCCTCGGTCATCCCGCTCGGCAAGCTCGTCGACGCCACCAGCATCGGCACGCTCTTCGCCTTCGGCCTGGTCAACATCGCGGTCATCGTCCTCCGCTACACCCGCAAGGACATGGACCGCACCTTCAAGGTGCCGCTCGGCCCGGTCTTCCCGCTGCTCGGCCTGCTCTTCTGCGCGTACAACATGTTCAGCCTCGACGCGGTCACCTGGAAGGTCTTCGGCGGATGGATGGCCGCCGGGCTCGTGTTCTACTTCCTATACGGCATGCGCCGCTCCCGACTGGCCACCGCAGCGTCAGCAGCATCAGCAGAGAAGTGATCCACCCGTAGTGCGACTCAACGACCTCGACGAACGCATCGTCCACGCCCTCGCGGAGGACGCCCGCCGCAGCTACGCCGACATCGGCTCGCTCGTCGGTCTCTCCGCACCCGCCGTGAAGCGGCGCGTGGACCGGCTCCGGGCCGAGGGCGCGATCACCGGCTTCACCGTACGGGTGGACCCGGCGGCGCTCGGCTGGGAGACCGAGGGGTTCGTCGAGATCTACTGCCGCCACAACACCTCGCCGGACGACATCCGGCGGGGTCTGGAGCGGTATCCCGAGGTGGTGTCCGCGTCGACCGTCACCGGTGACGCGGACGCCGTCGTCCAGGTCTTCGCCTCGGACATGCGCCACTTCGAACGGGTCCTGGAGCGCATCGCGGGCGAGCCGTTCGTGGAGCGCACCAAGTCCGTCCTGGTGCTCTCGCCGCTGCTGCGGCGCTTCTCCTCGGGCTCGCCGGCGTAGGACCCGGTCCCGGGCTCGCCGACGTAGACCCGGCCCCCGGCCTGGGCGTAGACCCAGCCCCCGGCCTCGCCGGTGCAGGGATTCGCGGGCGGCCGGGCGGCCGGGCGGCCGGGCGGTGCGGGCCGTGGTTCCCGCACCGCCCCGCGCCCCGCCCACCCCTGTGGGGCGGTCTACTCGGTGGGGTAGGCGAACTCCCAGGGCACGACCCGGAAGTCGCCCGTCCCCGCCTTGACCTTCTCGAACGGCGCGCCGCTGACGCACGGCGGCACCTTGTCCTTCTGCGGGTCGGCGGTCATCCACGTGTAGCCGAGCCGGTCCCCGGTGGGGTCGTCGTGCACCGTGACGCCGACGCGCGCCTTGCGGAACTCCTTCACGTCGGTCTCGACGACGACGCCGGACACGACGGCGACCTTGCCGCCGGTGGTGAGGCAGTCGACCTCGACCTTGGCGTAGCCGCCCCAGTCGCCCTTGTAGTGGCTGAACCGGAACGTGCCGGTCGCCTTCATCGGATCCTGCCGGTCCTTCGCGGCCAGATGCGCGTCGAACGCGAACGTGATGTCGTCCCCGGCCGGCCGGTACAGCTTCGCGGTGCCGGTCAGCGCGGCGGCCTCCGACACGGTGGCCCGAGCGGCGGCCGGGGCGGGCGCGTCGTCCACCGAGGCGGCGGCGATGCCCCCGGCCCCCAGGGTGAGCAGCACGGCCGCGGCGACGGCGAGGGTCTTCATGCGACGGTTCATGGCTTCCGGGTCCTTTCGGCAGGTCGTCCGGGGTGTCCTCCGGACGACCACCACTCTTCCGCGCGGGCCGCGCCGGGGCGTCGGGCCGTAGGACGGTCCTCGCCTCCGCCGTGCGGCGGGGAAGCCGTACGACCCCGGGCGGACCCGTACGACCTCGCGCGGACCCTTACGACCTCGCGCGGAGCCGTACGACCTCGCGCGGAGCCGTAAGACCCCGCGCGGAGCCGTACGCAACGAATCACCGTCGTGGACTCCGATCGCGCAACGGTTCGACGGTCGGTCCGCAACGCTCCCGCCTTGTCCGGAAGGAGCGCGAAACCGTACCGTTTTTGACGTCTTCCCCTTGTACTCCGCACCCCCCCGAGGATCGCCATGCCCGCGCTGCGCACCGCCCTGCTCCAGAGCTCCGGTGAGCTCGGTGACGTGGCCGCCAACCTCAAGATCCTCGACGAGGCCGCCGCCCGCGCCGCGGCCGCCGGAGCGGACCTGCTGCTCGCCCCCGAGCTGTTCCTCACCGGGTACGCCATCGGCGCCGACCTGGCGCGTCTGGCCGAGCCGGTCGACGGTGCCTCCGCCCGCGCCGTCGCGGCCGTCGCCGTCCGCCACGGGCTCGCCGTGGGCTACGGCTACCCGGAGCGCGACACCGAGCGGCACGGGGTCCTGTACAACGCGGCGCAGCTGATCGGCGCCGACGGCGTCCCGCTCGCGAACTACCGCAAGACGCACCTCTTCGGCGACTTCGAGGCGACCTGGTTCACCCCCGGTGACCAGGCGGTCGTCCAGGCCGAGCTCGGCGGACTCACCGTCGGCCTCATGATCTGCTACGACGTCGAGTTCCCGGAGAACGTGCGGGCGCAGGCGCTGGCCGGCACGGACCTCCTCCTCGTGCCGACCGCGCTCATGCACCCCGCCGAGGTCGTGCCCCTGTCCGTGGTGCCGGTCCGCGCCTTCGAGAACCAGCTGTACATCGCGTACGCCAACCGGACCGGGCCCGAGGGCGGCTTCGAGTTCGTCGGCCTCTCCACGCTCGCGGGTCCCGACGGCACCGCCCGCGCCCGCGCCGGGCGCGGCGAGGACCTGGTCCTCGGTGACGTCGACCCGGCCTTCCTCGCGGCCTCCCGCGCGGAGAACCCCTACCTTCGCGACCGGCGCCCGGGGCTCTACGGCCCCCTCGTCTGAGCCGCCCCCATCCTCCCCGCCTCATCACTTTTTTCCGTGCAAGGAGTCCGTACCCCATGACGTCCACGGTGCCCACGACCGCCGTCCCGCACAGCGACGGCCAGCCGCCGATCACCATGTTCGGTCCGGACTTCCCGTACGCCTACGACGACTTCCTGGCCCACCCGGCCGGGCTCGGCCAGATACCGGCCACCGAGCACGGCACCGAGGTCGCCGTCATCGGCGGCGGTCTCTCCGGCATCATCGCCGCGTACGAGCTGATGAAGATGGGCCTCAAGCCCGTCGTCTACGAGGCCGACCAGATCGGCGGGCGGCTGCGCACCGTGGGCTTCGAGGGCACCGCCACCGAGGGCCTGACCGCCGAGATGGGCGCCATGCGCTTCCCGCCCTCCTCGACCGCGCTCCAGTACTACATCGACCTGGTCGACCTGGAGACCACGCCCTTCCCGAACCCGCTGGCCGAGTCGACCCCGTCGACCGTCGTCGACCTCAAGGGCGAGTCCCACTACGCGACCACCGTCGACGACCTGCCGCAGGTCTACCGCGACGTGATGAACGCGTGGAACGCCTGCCTCGACGAGGGCGCCGACTTCTCCGACATGAACCAGGCCATGCGCGAGCGGGACGTCCCGCGCATCCGCGAGATCTGGTCGAAGCTCGTCGAGAAGCTCGACAACCAGACCTTCTACGGCTTCCTCTGCGAGTCGGAGGCCTTCAAGTCCTTCCGCCACCGCGAGATCTTCGGCCAGGTCGGCTTCGGCACCGGCGGCTGGGACACCGACTTCCCGAACTCCATCCTGGAGATCCTCCGCGTCGTCTACACCGAGGCCGACGACCACCACCGCGGCATCGTCGGCGGCTCGCAGCAGCTGCCGCTGCGCCTGTGGGAGCGCGAGCCGGGGAAGATCGTCCACTGGGCGCAGGGCACCTCGCTGAGCTCCCTGCACGACGGCGCCCCCAAGCCGGCCGTCACCCGGCTGAACCGGACCGCCGGCAACCGGATCACCGTCACCGACGCCTCCGGCGACATCCGCACGTACCAGGCGGCGATCTTCACCGCCCAGTCCTGGATGCTGCTCTCCAAGATCGCCTGTGACGACTCGCTCTTCCCGATCGACCACTGGACGGCGATCGAGCGGACCCACTACATGGAGTCGTCCAAGCTCTTCGTGCCCGTCGACCGGCCGTTCTGGCTGGACAAGGACGAGGAGACCGGCCGGGACGTCATGTCGATGACGCTGACCGACCGGATGACCCGCGGCACCTACCTGCTCGACGACGGCCCGGACAAGCCGGCCACGATCTGCCTCTCGTACACCTGGTGCGACGACAGCCTGAAGTGGCTGCCGCTGTCCGCGAACGAGCGGATGGAGGTCATGCTGAAGTCGCTCGGCGAGATCTACCCGAAGGTCGACATCCGGAAGCACATCATCGGCAACCCGGTGACGGTCTCCTGGGAGAACGAGCCCTACTTCATGGGCGCCTTCAAGGCCAACCTGCCGGGTCACTACCGCTACCAGCGGCGCCTGTTCACGCACTTCATGCAGGACCGGCTCCCCGAGGACAAGCGGGGCATCTTCCTCGCGGGCGACGACATCTCGTGGACGGCCGGCTGGGCCGAGGGCGCGGTGCAGACGGCGCTCAACGCGGTGTGGGGCGTGATGCACCACTTCGGCGGCGCCACCGACGGCACCAACCCCGGTCCGGGCGACGTGTACGACGAGATCGCCCCGGTCGAGCTGCCGGAGGACTGACCCCACCCACTCCGTACCGCGGACCAGGTCAGGGCCTGGTGAGGGGCGTGAGCAGCATGCGCCCCACCAGGCCCACCGACCGGTCGAGGCGCTCCGTGAACTCGGCCGCGAGGTCGGGCAGCCCGCGCAGCTGCCACAGCGAGCGCGCGGCGAGCCAGGCGCCGTCCCGGGCCCGGTCCAGGCTCCAGCAGCCGAGCAGATGGGTCAGCGGGTCCGCGATCTCCAGGAGGTCCGGGCCCGGCATCAGTTCCTCCCTGATGCGCTCCTCCAGGAGGACCAGGATGTCGCCGACCCGGTCGAACTCGTCCTCGATGTCGGCGGGCGCGCACTCCAGGATCCGGCAGGCGTCGACCACGGCGAGCGCCAGGTCGTGCCCGATGTGCGCGTTGATCCCGGCCAGCGCGAACTGCAGCGGCCGTACGCCGGGATGGCGCCGGTAGTGGAAGAGGGGCCGCCAGCAGGCGGGGGCGGGGAAGCCGGTCGCGGCCGCGTCGACCGCCGCGAGGTACCGCTCGGCGAACCGTACGTCGAGCGTGGCGGCGGCCCGCCGGTCGGCGAAGGTGCCCGCCTCGATGGCGTGGCCGATCTCCTCGGTGACGGTCAGGTAGACCCGGTTGAAGACGGCGACCCCGTCGGCCGGGTGCCAGGCCGAGCGGAGCGACCGCATCCGGTCCACCACCGGGTCGACCGCGAGGAACGGACCGAGTCGCTCGGTCTGCTGTCCGATCTGCTGGGTCTGCGCCATGGGGGCAGGCTCCCAGGCGCCGGGCCCGGGAGGGAACCTCCCGGGCCCGGCTTACCCAGAACGGGCGAATCACTCAGTTCTTCGACGCGTGGTCCGGCACCGTCTCGTAGGAGCTGGTACCGGCGTCGAGGAGCGGCTCCTGCTCCTTCAGGTGGGCCGGGGCGAAGGCCCGCAGCACGTGGTAGCCGGTGATGACGACGATCGTGCCGAGCGCGATCCCGCCGAGCTCGAAGCTGTCGGTGAAGGTCAGCTTCACGCCGCCGACGCCGATGATGATGCCCGCGGCGGCCGGGACCAGGTTGAGCGGGTTGCGCAGGTCGACCTTGGCGTTGATCCAGATCTGGGCGCCGAGCAGGCCGATCATGCCGTAAAGGATCACGGTGATTCCGCCGAGGACGCCGCCGGGGATGGCGGCGACGACGGCGCCGAACTTCGGGCAGAGGCCGAAGAGGAGCGCGAAGCCGGCGGCGGCCCAGTAGGCGGCGGTCGAGTAGACCCGGGTGGCGGCCATGACGCCGATGTTCTCGGAGTACGTGGTGTTCGGCGGGCCGCCGACGGCCGTGGACAGCATCGAGGCGGCGCCGTCGGCGGCGATGGCGGTGCCGAGCTGGTCGTCCAGGTTGTCGCCGGTCATCTCGCCGACGGCCTTGACGTGGCCGGCGTTCTCCGCGATCAGCGCGATGACCACCGGCAGCGCGACCAGGATCGCGGACCATTCGAAGCTCGGGCCGTGGAAGGACGGCAGGCCGATCCAGTCGGCCTGGGAGACGCCGGAGAGGTCGAGCCGCCAGTGGTCGGTGACCTGCCCGGCCGGGGACGCCGAGTGGATCCTGCCGAAGACCAGGTCGAAGACCCAGGAGACGGCGTAGCCGAAGACCAGGCCGAGGAAGATCGCGATCCGGGACCAGAAACCGCGCAGGCAGACCACGGCGAGGCCGGTGAACAGCATCACGAGCAGCGCCGTCCACTGGTCCTGCGGCCAGTAGACGGAGGCGGTGACCGGGGCCAGGTTGAAGCCGATCAGCATGACGACGGCGCCGGTCACGATCGGCGGCATCGCCGCGTGGATGATCCGCGCGCCGAACTTCCGTACCGCCAGACCCGCCAGGAAGAGCACCGCTCCGACGACCAGGACCGCCCCGGTCACGGTGGCGCTGGTGCCGCCGGACGCGCGGATCGCGGCGGCGACGCCGACGAAGGAGAGCGAACAGCCCAGGTAGGACGGGACGGTGCCGCGGGTGGCCAGGAGGAAGATCGCGGTCGCGACGCCCGACATCATGATGGCGAGGTTCGGGTCGAGGCCCATCAGGACCGGGGCCACGAACGACGCCCCGAACATCGCCACGACGTGCTGGGCGCCGAGCCCGACCGTACGGGGCCAGGAGAGCCGCTCGTCCGGCCGGACGACGGCTCCCGGAGCGGGTGTTCTCCCGTCGCCGTGCAGGGTCCAGCGCACGCCGAGGTTCATGAGGTCGCTCCCGTTCTCCGGTGTTCGGCGGCCGTGTCGTGACCGCAAAAGATCAGCCACATGCTATGCGTCCCGCCCGGCTGTACGTTCGACCGCCGCCGGGGAGCGGTCGTACGGCGGCGGGGTTACCCGACCCGGCCCGCGCTCTTCGCGGGGGCGGGCGCGGCCGGCTCCGTCTCCCGCCCACCGGTCCTCAGCACGCCCGCGCCGAGCACGAGCCCGAAGGCGAGCAGGGTGACCAGGCCGAAGGAGACCACCAGCGAGGTCGCGTCGGCGATGCCGCCGATCGCCGAGGGGGCGATGAGCCCCGAGGTGTACGTGATGGTGGCGACGCCGGCGATGGCCTGGCTGGGGTTCGGTCCGCTGTGCCCGGCCGCGGCGAAGGCGAGCGGGACGACGACCGCGATCCCCAGCCCGATGAGACCGAATCCGGCCATCGCGACGGCGGCGTGCGGGGCGAGGACCACCATGAGCCCGCCGAGGGTGGCGACGGCGCCCCCAGTCCGTACGGTGCGGACCGCACCGAAGCGGTCCACGACCCGGTCGCCGACCAGTCGCGCCACCGCCATCGTCAGGGCGAAGGCGGTGGTGGAGGCGGCCGCGAGCCCGGCCGAGCTGCCCAGCTCGTCGCGCAGGTAGACCGCCGACCAGTCCAGGCTGGCGCCCTCGGCGAACACCCCGCAGAAGCCGATGGCGCCGATGATCAGCGCGGACTTCGGCGGCAGGGAGAAGCGCGGCGGCGGCTCCTCGTCCGGGGTGCTGCGCACGTCGAGGACGCCCTGGCAGAGGACGAGGCCGAGCGCGGTGAGGATCAGGGCGGCGGAGAGGTGGTGGAGCCGGGCGTCGCCGCCGAGGTGGGCGGCGACGGTGCCCGCCGCGGAGCCGAGGAGGGCACCCACGCTCCACATGCCGTGCAGGCTCGACATGATGGACTTGCCGAGCCGGGTCTCGGTCTCGACGCCGAGCGCGTTCATCGCCACGTCGGACATGCCCGCGGTGGCGCCGTACACCAGGAGCGCGCCGCACAGGCCCCAGATGTTCGGGGCGAGCGACGGCAGGATCAGCGCGAGCGTCCAGAGGGCGAGCAGGCCGCGCAGGGCCGTGCGGGCGCCGAAGCGGTGGGAGACGGCTCCGGCGAGCGGCATGGCGAGGGAGGCGCCGAGCGCCGGGAAGGCGAGCGCGAGGCCGAGTTGGCCGGCGCTGACCCCCGCGTGCTCCTGGATCCAGGGGATCCGGGTCGCGAAGCTGCCGGTGACCGCGCCGTGGACGCAGAAGACGGCGGCGATGGCGAAGCGCGCCCGCCGCAGGCGCTCGGTGCTGGTGACGGTCTCCGCCGCCATGGGGCCCTCCCCGGGTGTCGTGGTGTGGCGCGTAAACTATCAGGAACCCTGCCTGATAAATAGTCCGCAGGGCGGGCCCGGGCCGGAACGCACCCGGGAACGAGTCTGAGAGGATCGCCGCATGGCCGCATCCCCGAGCACCGCACGGGCCATCAACGACCGGTCCGCCCTGCGACTGCTCCAGGACGAAGGTCCGTTGACGGCCACTCAGCTGAAGACGCTCACCGGGCTCTCCCGGCCGACCGTCGCCGACCTCGTGGAGCGGCTCCAGGGCTCCGGCCTCGTCCACGTCGTCGGCGAGTCCGGCGCCGAACGCCGCGGCCCCAACGCCAAGCTGTACGGGATCGTCGCCGACCGCGCCCACCTCGCCGCCCTGGACGTACGGACCCGCTCGGTCTCCGTCACCGTCGCCGACCTCCTCGGCACCACCCTCGCCGAGGCCTCCGTGCCCGTCGGCGACGACGACGGCGGGACCGGCGAGGCCGTCGAACGGGCGGTCGCCCTCCTCGAACGGACCGTCGCGCAGGCGGGCGCCGACCGGCTGCACAGCGTCGCCGTCGGCGCGCCGGGGCTCATCGACCCTGCCACCGGCGAGCTGCGCGACTCCTCCGGGCTGCCCGCCTGGCACCGCAGGCTCGTCTCGGTCCTCCAGGAACGGCTTCCCGCCCACGTCCTGGTGGAGAACGAGACCAACCTCGCGGCAGTCGCCGAACTGCGCGAGGGGGCCGCCCGCGACCGCGACGACTTCGTGCTGCTCTGGCTCGGCCAGGGCGTCGGCGCCGCCGTCGTCCTCGGCGGGCGGCTGCGCCGCGGGGCCTCCGGCGGCGCCGGCGAGATCGGGTTCCTGCCCGTGCCGGGCACCTCGGGCCTCCCCTCGGCCACCGGCTGCGACGGCGGCTTCCACGAGCTGGCCTGCTCGGCCGCCGTCGCCTCCCTCGCCACCGCCCACGGCCTCGACCCGGCCGGGGCGCTCACCTCGGGCCACGGTCCCTTCCTCGACGCCCTCGCCCACCGCCTCGCGGTCGGCGCGGCCGCCGTCGTGTCCGTGCTCGACCCCGGTTGCGTGGTCCTGGCCGGGGAGACGGGCCACCAGGGCGGCGCCGCGCTGGCGGCCCGCGTGGAGACCGCGCTCGCGGACCTCTCGCCGCTGCCCACCGAGGTCCGCCCGACCGCCCTCGGCGACGCCGCCGTCCTCCGCGGGGCCCTTCTGGGCGCGCGGGACGCGGCCCAGGAAGAGCTGTTCCCGTAGAAACCGGAGGGCGGCGAAGGGCTCGGTGAACGCGTCCGCGCCGCGCCCCGGACAGGGGGGCGCGGCGCGGAGGGAGCCCGGCGGCGGGCAAGGGCCGTGAGCGTCCGCCGCCGGGGGGTCTTTCAGGGGGTGGGGATCAGCAGGCGCCGAGGTCCTGCCAGACGCCCCAGTCGCCGGTCGTGCCCGGCTCCTCGTTCTGGGTCCACCACTTGGCCTTCCACTTGCGGCCCTTGTGGGAGACCTCGTTGCCCGCGTTGTAGACGTTGCCGGCCACGTACGCCGCGGTGGTGCAGCCCGTGGTGGGCGGCGTCGTCGGAGGCGTGGTCGGGGGAGTCGTCGGCGGGGTGGTGGGCGGCGTCGTCGGCGGGGTGGTCGGCGGCGTGGTGGAGCCGGGCTCCACGACCGTCGTGCCGCGCGCCAGGTCACCGGCGAGGGCGTACGTCGTGCCGTTGATGTTCACCGTCCAGTTGGAGGGGGTGGACACCGGCAGGTAGTAGTTGAACGCCAGGTCGATCGTCGCGCCGGGGGCCAGCGACTGCCAGGCCGGGAGCTTCAGGGAGACGCGGTGGAAGTCGCCCTTCAGGCCGCCGACGTTGCTGCCCGTGTGGTCGCTGCTGATGACCTTCGTGCCGAAGCCGGACTGGTCGGAGGCGTTGGCCGGGGCCGAGGTGCCGTAGTCGAACTGGAACTCGGTGCCGCCGGGCAGCGCCGCCGCCGTGTTGTTGGTGATCTTGATCTTCGGCGTGATCGGGTAGTTCGAGTCGCCCAGCTTGAACTCGGTGAACTGGGTGTCGATCTTCACGGCCTGGGTCGGCAGCGTCGCGTTGGACTTCTTGGCGCCGTACGGGGCGGCCGCCTTGAACTTGTCGTACATCAGCGAGGTGAGCGTCGAGCCCATCTCGTACTGGCCCTTGGTGGCGTTCCAGCCGTAGTCGCCGGCCATCTCCCACACCATGGTGCCGCCGATGCCCTTGTTGACCACGTAGTCGGCCTTGGCGGCCACCGACTGCTCGTCCTCGGTGGAGAGGAAGACCTTCTTCTGCGCGTTCCACAGCCACGGCGCGACCAGGGTCGAGTCGTACTTGCGGGCGTAGGTGCCGGTCAGCGTGGTGTTCGCCGGGAAGCCGTACTGGGTGACGTAGTCGCCGACGATCCCCTTCTCCAGGTTCTTGGCGTGCCACATCGGGTTGGAGCCCGCGGGCGACTCGACGCCGTTGGTGTCCTTGTCGTGCCACAGGTTGTCGATGCCGGTGGCGCCGTCACCGCACTTGGTCAGACCGGCGCCGGCGGGGCAGGTGGTCGCGGAGGCCTTGCCCCACAGACCGTCGGTGCCGCCCTGCACGTTCTTGTGGCCGCGGGTGTAGTACGGCAGGCCGATGTTGATGCGGCCGGCCGGCATCGAGCCGCGGAAGTAGTGGTACGCCCAGTCGGTGTTGAGGTAGCCGAGGCTGCCGTACTGCGCCGAGCCGTAGACGTTGGCGGCGGCGAGCTCGCCGTCCTTGCCGTCGTCGAAGAGCGAGGCGTTGGGGCCGACGTACTCGTTCCAGGCGCCGTGCAGGTCGTACGACATGATGTTGACGTAGTCCAGATACTTCTGCATCTGGAAGGTCTCCATGCCGCGCAGCAGGTAGCCGGAGGAGGGGGCGGCGACGGTCAGCAGGTAGTGCTTGCCGTCGGTGGCGCCGGCCGTGTCCAGCTTCTCGCGCAGGGACTTCATGAGGGCCGCGTAGCCCTGAACGAGTCCGGCGCGGCGGGCGTTGGCGAGCTGCCAGTCGAGCGGGTTTCCGGCGTCCTTCATGGTCGTCGGGTACTCGTAGTCGATGTCGACGCCGTTGAACCCGTACTTCCGGATGAAGTCGACGGCCGAGGTGGCGAAGGTGTCGATCCCGGCCTGGTTGACCGAACCGTCGGCGTTGGTGGCCATCGAGTAGAAGCCGCCGGAGTTGACCCGGTCGCCGTTGTCCGCGAAGTAGCCGCCGGTCTCCGCCCAACCGCCCACCGAGATCAGCGTCTTGACGCTCGGGTGCTGCTTCTTGAACTTGTTGAGCAGGTTGAAGTGGCCCTTGTAGGTGTACGCCGGGTCCATCTCGGCGCCCGCGACACCGGGCCAGGTCATCCCGGTGGCGGCGTTGTCGGGGCCGTCGGTGCCCACGGACAGTTTGTTGTCGCCGCCGATGTGGCCGAAGGCGTAGTTGATGTGGGTGATCTTCTCCCACGGGATGTCCTTGGCCAGGTAGGCGGGCTGGCCGTTCTTGCCGGTCCGCCAGCCGGTGAAGTAGCCGATGACGCGGCGCTGGTGGTCGGCGCCCATCTTCTCGCGGCCCTCGGTGTCGTAGACCGAGCAGTACGGGACGTCGACGCCCGGGGTCTTGTAGAGCCCGTCGGGGCGACAGGACTCGTTGTCGGCCGCGTACGAGACGCCGCCGGCGAGCGAGCTGAGCAGCAGTCCGGCGACGGCCGCGCCGGAAGCGAGCAGCGACGCTCTCTTCGCAGTGGGGGACAACACGATCGGGTCCTCCTGGGGTGGGGGTCCCCCCGCGCCCTCGGGGAGCCGGGGGAGGAAGCAAACACAACGAACAAGGGGGTGGGTCGTGTTGGGCCGTGGAGTGCGCACGCCGACGGACCGTTACCTGTGAGGTGACACGGAGATTAAGAGGACTAGACCAGTGCGTCAATAGGTCTGGACCATAGAAGACTTCCGTGGGACGCTGTGAGCCAGCCCACAGGGACTCGAACACACGCCTCGCGGCGTCCGTGGCACACTGGCCCTGTATCAGCAGCAGCGCACTCCGGGGTCGGTGTAATTCCGAACCGGCGGTATAGTCCGCGACCCGTCCGCAGCCAGCGGCCGGTTGACCAGGTGAGATTCCTGGACCGACGGTGAAAGTCCGGATGGGAGGCAGTGCGCGGCGGGTGACCCCTCTCAGGGGTGTGCCGGCCGTACGTCCGCTGGTCGCCGCATCGCAACAGATCGGCGTACCCGCAAGGACCCGGCCTCCGGCACACCCTGCGCGAGGCGTCCCACCCGCTCTCTGTCGTCATCGACAGCCCCGGAGTCCGTGCCCGAAGAGGCAGGAGGACCCGGTGGCCCAGCAGGCCGACACCACCGCCATGCGACGCGCCGTCGAACTCGCCGCACGCGGTCTCGGCGCGACCAGCCCCAACCCCGTCGTCGGCTGCGTCATCACCGACGCCTCCGGCCACCCGGTCGGCGAAGGCTGGCACCGGCGCGCCGGCGGCCCGCACGCCGAGGTCCACGCCCTGCGCGAGGCGGGCGTCCTCGCCCGCGGCGGCACCGCGTACGTCACCCTCGAACCCTGCAACCACACCGGCCGCACCGGCCCCTGCGCCCAGGCCCTCGTCGAAGCCGGGATCAGCCGGGTCGTCTACGCGGTCGGCGACCCGAACCCGCAGGCCACCGGCGGCGCCGACACCCTGCGCGCCGCGGGCGTCGAGGTCGCCCAGGGACTCCTGGAGGACGAGGCCGAGGCCGTCAACATCGCCTGGCTCACCTCCGTACGCCGCGGCCGCCCCTTCGTCCGCTGGAAGTACGCCGCCACCCTCGACGGCCGCATCGCCGCCGCCGACGGCACCTCCCGCTGGATCACCTCCGCCGAGTCCCGCGCCGACGTCCACCGGCTGCGCGCCGAGGCCGACGCCGTCGTCGTCGGCTCCGGCACCGCCCGCGCCGACGACCCCCATCTGGCGGTACGCGGGATCGACGAGGCCGTACAGCCCCTCAGGGTCGTCGTCGACACCGAGGCGACCGCCGTGAAGCCCGGCGCCCGGGTCCTCGACGACGCCGCACCCACCCTGATCGCCATCGCCGAGGACGCCGAGACCCCGCTCACCGAGGTCGTACGCCTCCCCAGGGCCGAACGCGGCGTCGACGTCCCCGCCCTCCTGGACGCCCTCCACGCGCGCGGCGTCCGCTCCGTCCTCCTCGAAGGCGGCCCCACCCTCGCGGGCGCCTTCGTCGCCGCGGGCGCCGTCGACCAGGTGGTCGGCTACCTCGCACCCGTCCTGCTCGGCGCCGGCCCCCAGGCGCTGGCCGCCGCGGGAATCGGCACCATCACCGAAGCGTTGCGGCTCGACATCACCGAGACCGTCCGCATCGGCCCCGACCTCCGCATCACCGCCACCTTCAAGGGAGCCTGACCGTGTTCACCGGAATCGTCGAAGAACTGGGCGAGGTCGTCGCCGTCGAGCAGCTGGAGGACGCCTCCCGCTTCCGGCTGCGCGGCCCCCTGGTCACGGAAGGCGCCCAGCACGGCGACTCCATCGCCGTCAACGGTGTCTGTCTCACGGTCGTCGAGTTCGGCGACGGGGAGTTCACCGCCGACGTCATGGCCGAGACCCTCAAGCGGTCCAGCCTCGGCGCCCTCGCCGTCGGCTCCCGGGTCAACCTGGAGCGGCCCATGGCCGTCGGCGGCCGCCTCGGCGGTCACATCGTCCAGGGCCACGTCGACGGCGCGGGCACCATCCTCGACCGGACCCCGTCCGAGCACTGGGAACTCGTCAAGGTCGGCCTGCCCGCCCACCTCTCCCGATACGTCGTCGAGAAGGGCTCGATCACGGTCGACGGCGTCAGCCTCACCGTCGTCGAGGTCGCCGACGACTGGTTCACCATCAGCCTCATCCCCACCACGCTCGACCTGACCACGCTCGGCACCAAGCGGCCCGGCGACCCGGTCAACCTCGAAGTGGACGTCATCGCCAAGTACGTCGAGCGGCTGCTCGGCACCGACGCCAAGGAGAACGAGAAGTGAACTGGCTCAACTCCGAGGCGTTCACGGTCCTCGACCAGCACATCAAGTGGTCCGACATGATCGGCAACACGATCGGTCTGATCGCCCTCGCGCTCGGCTGGCGCAGGTCCATATGGACCTGGCCCGCCCAGTTCCTCTCGGGCGTCATCCTCTTCGTCGCCTTCGCCGCCGGACACCTCGCGGGCAGCGCGGGCAAGCAGGTCGTCGTCATGCTCGTCGCCGCCTGGGGCTGGGCGCAGTGGAACCGCGGCCGCCAGAACGCCCAGGACGGCTCCATCGCGGTCCGCTTCGCCAGCTGGCGCGAACGCGTCCTGCTGGTCGCCGCCGCCGCCCTCGGCACCGTCGCCGTCGCGATGCTCTTCACCGCCTTCCCGAAGCTGTCCTGGGACCCGTGGCCCGACGCGTACATCTTCGTCGGCACCGTCGTCGCCATGTACGCCCAGTCGCGCGGCATGGTCGAGTTCTGGTTCGCCTGGCTGCTCGTCGACCTCGTCGGCGTCCCGCTGAACTTCGCCAACGGCTACGCCTTCTCCGGCTTCGTGTACGTCATCTACGGCGCGCTCGTCCTCTGGGGCATGCGCGACTGGTGGCTGCGCTCCCGCGCCACCACCGTCCTGGAAGGAGCACACGCATGAACGCGCATCCCCTCTGGGACGCCACCGACCTCGCCCTCGACCCCGTCGAGCAGGCCATCAGGGACATCGCCGCCGGCCGCCCCGTCGTCGTCGTCGACGACGAGGACCGCGAGAACGAGGGCGACCTCGTCATCGCCGCCGAGAAGGCGACCCCCGAGATCATCGCCTTCATGATGAGCGAGTGCCGCGGCCTCATCTGCGCCCCCATGGAGGACGACGAACTGGAGCGCCTCCAGCTCCCGCAGATGGTCGAGCACAACACCGAGTCGATGCGGACGGCCTTCACCGTGTCCGTCGACGCGGGCCCGGCCCACGGCGTCACCACCGGCATCTCCGCCGCCGACCGCGCCACCACCCTGCGGATGCTGGCGAGCGGCAGCCACGAGCCCTCCGACTTCGTGCGCCCCGGCCACATCTTCCCGCTCCGCGCCAAGCCCGGCGGCGTCCTCGTCCGCAACGGCCACACCGAGGCCGCCGTCGACCTCGCCCGCCTCGCGGGCCTCCGCCCGGCCGGCGCGATCGTCGAGATCGCCGGCGAGGACGGCGTCATGCTCCGCCTCCCGGAGCTGGTCCCCTTCGCCCGCAAGCACGGCCTCACGATCATCTCCATCGAGGACCTGATCGCCTACCGCCGCTCCGCCGAGCCGACCGTCCGCCGCGAGGCCGAGGTCCGGCTCCCCACCGCGCACGGCGACTTCACCGCGTACGGCTACCGCTCCACCGTCGACGGCGTCGAGCACGTCGCCCTCGTCCACGGCGAGATCGGCGACGGCGACGACGTCCTCGTCCGGGTCCACTCCGAGTGCCTGACCGGCGACATCTTCCAGTCGCAGCGCTGCGACTGCGGCCCCCAGCTGCACGCCTCCATGGACCGGATCACCGAGACCGGCCGCGGCGTCGTCGTCTACCTGCGGGGCCACGAGGGCCGCGGCATCGGACTGCTGTCCAAGCTGCGCGCGTACGAGCTCCAGGAGCGCGGCCGCGACACCCTCGACGCCAACCTGGAGCTCGGGCTGCCCGCCGACGCCCGCGACTACGCGGCCGGCGCGCAGATCCTCGCCGACCTCGGCGTCCGCAGCCTCCGCCTGATGACCAACAACCCCGACAAGATCCAGGCCCTCACCCGCCACGGCCTCACCGTGGAGGGCCGCGAGCCCATGCCGGTCACGGCCGGCGAGCACAACCTCGGCTACCTGCTCACCAAGCGGGACCGGATGGGCCACGACCTGCCCTGGCTGGACGGCTCCCCGGCCTCCACCTGCGGCAACCAGTAATCACGTACGTACGACCGGCTAGGAGAATCATGAGCGGCAAGGGCGCACCCGTCCTCAGCGTGAAGAACTGCGGCGACCTCCGGGTCGCGGTCATCGCGGCCCAGTGGCACGAGAAGATCATGGACGGCCTCGTCGACGGCGCCCTGCGCGCCCTCAGCGAGCTCGGCATCGACGAACCGACCCTGCTGCGCGTCCCCGGCAGCTTCGAGCTCCCGGTCGTGGCGAAGGTCCTCGCCGGGCGCGGCTACGATGCCATCGTGGCGCTCGGCGTCGTGATCCGCGGCGGAACGCCGCACTTCGAGTACGTGTGCCAGGGCGTCACCCACGGCCTCACCCAGGTCTCGATCGACACCGGCGTACCCGTCGGATTCGGTGTCCTCACCGTCGACACCGAAGAGCAGGCCCTCGACCGCGCGGGCCTCGAAGGCTCCACCGAGGACAAGGGCCACGAGGCCGTCACCGCCGCCGTCGCCACCGCGACCACGTTGCGCACGGTGAGCGAACCCTGGCGCTAGGAACGCGACCCTCACCCCGTACTCTTAGGACCATCATGGCGAACAAAACCTTCGAAGAGCTCTTCGCCGAGCTCAAGCTCAAGGCCGAGACCGGCGACCCGGCCACCTCCCGCACCGCGGAGCTGGTGGACAAGGGCGTCCATGCCATCGGCAAGAAGGTCGTCGAGGAGGCCGCCGAGGTCTGGATGGCCGCCGAGTACGAGGGCAAGGAAGCGGCCGCCGAGGAGATCTCGCAGTTGCTGTACCACGTCCAGGTGATGATGGTCGCCCGCGGGATCTCGCTCGACGACGTCTACGCCCACCTCTGAGCACACCGCCCCACCGCCCCGAAAACTCCCAGGCAAAGGAAGCTCACCCCATGCTGCGCATCGCCGTCCCCAACAAGGGTTCCCTCTCCGGACCTGCGTCGGCAATGCTCCATGAGGCCGGCTACCGCCAGCGCAAGGAGTCCAAGGAACTGGTGGTCATCGACCCCGACAACGAGGTCGAGTTCTTCTACCTGCGGCCGAAGGACATCGCGATCTACGTGGCGTCCGGCAAGCTGGACATCGGCATCACCGGCCGTGACCTGCTCCTGGACTCCGGAGCCAGCGCCGAGGAGATCCTCCCGCTGAACTTCGGCCGCTCCACCTTCCGCTACGCCACCCGCCCGGGCACGGCGAACGGCCCCGAGGACTTCGGCGGCATGACGATCGCCACCTCCTACGAGGGCATCGTCGCCAAGCACCTCGCCGACCAGGGCATCGACGCCTCCGTCGTCCACCTCGACGGCGCCGTCGAGACCGCGATCCAGCTGGGCGTCGCCCAGGTCATCGCGGACGTCGTGGAGACCGGCACCAGCCTGCGCAACGCCGGCCTCGAAGTCATCGGCGAGCCGATCCTGACCTCCGAGGCCGTCGTCGTCCGCCGCCACGGCGCCTCCGACGACCACCCGCAGGTCCAGCAGTTCCTCCGCCGCCTCCAGGGCGTCCTCGTCGCCCGCTCGTACGTGATGATGGACTACGACTGCCGCGCCGAGCACCTGGAGCAGGCCGTCGCCCTCACCCCCGGCCTGGAGTCGCCCACCGTCTCCCCGCTGCACAACGAGGGCTGGGTCGCGGTCCGCGCCATGGTCCCCGCCAAGGAGGCGCAGCGGATCATGGACGACCTGTACGAGATCGGCGCCCGCGCCATCCTCACGACCGCCATCCACGCCTGCCGCCTCTGACGGCCCGGCCCGCACCTCCCACCAGGCACTGAGGAAACCCCGATGTCCCAGCCGACGACGCCCGCCCTCCCGGTCACCTTCCGTCCCGGGCGCACCCGGGCCGTCCTGCTGACCATGAGCGCGGCGATGTTCGTGGTCGTCACCGGCGTCGCGCTGATGCTGGAGCGGCTGGGACCGGGGGAGCGCGCCAGCTTCGTCTTCACCGCCGCGCTGCTCTCCGGGGTCCTCGTCCTGCTGAGCCGGCCCAAGGTCGTCGCCGACGACGAGGGCGTCACGGTCGTCAACATCACCAGGACCCGGCGCCTCGCCTGGGCGGAGATCCTCAAGGTCAACCTCCGTCCCGGCGACCCCTGGGTCTTCCTCGACCTCAGCGACGGCACGAGCCTGCCCGCGCTCGGCATCCAGCCCGGCATCGCCAAGGAAGCGGCGATCCGCGACGCCCGCGCGCTGCGGGCCCTGGCGGACAGTCGCGGCACGGGCGCGGAAACCCGCTGAGACCCCCAGGTGGACCGGGGGAATCCCCGATCCGTCCCCCATCCGGGGCCGACCCCCTGCCCCTCGGGGCGTTGACGTGACTACTCTGGAGACGGTGGTGCCGAGCGGCACCACCGTCTCGCGTGTGCAGGGCCGCGACCGCGGCCCGCGAGACCACCCTTCGACCCGAGGAGTGACTCCCTCCAGCAATGGACGGATCGTCCGGTAGTACGTGCGCCGCCCCCTCCCAGGAGGCGGCGGCATGATCATCTCCCTTCTGCTGCTTTTCGCGGCCTTCGTCCTGATCCTCGCCAACGGCTTCTTCGTGGCCGCCGAGTTCGGCCTCGTGACCGTCGAGCGGGCCGAGGCCGAGCGGGCCGCGGCCGACGGCGACCGGCGTGCCCGCACCGTCGTCACCGCGCTGCGCGAGCTCTCCTTCCAGCTCTCCGGCACCCAGCTCGGCATCACGATCACCTCGCTCGTCGTCGGCATGCTCGCCGAGCCCGCGCTCGCCGGACTGCTGCACCGGCCGCTCACCGCCACCGGACTGCCCGAAGGGGCCGTCTCCGGGATCGCGGTGGTGATCGGCATGCTGCTCGCCTCCGCCGTCCAGATGGTGATCGGCGAACTCGTACCGAAGAACTGGGCCGTCTCCCGGCCGCTCCAGGTGGCCCGCTTCGTGGCCACCCCGCAGCGCCGCTTCTCCGCCCTCTTCCGGCCGGTGATCTCCCTGCTCAACCGCGTCGCCAACCGGCTGGTCCGGCTCCTGGGCGTCGAGCCCACCGAGGAGCTCGACTCCGTCAGGACCCCCGGCGAGCTCGTCTCGCTCGCCCGGCACTCCGCGCTGGCCGGCACGCTCGAACAGGACACCGCCGACCTCTTCGTCCGGACCCTGACCCTCGGCGGACTCACCGCCGAGCAGGTCATGACCCCGCGCGTGAAGGTGAGCGCCCTCCAGTGGGACGCCACCGCGGCCGACGTCCTCAACCTCACCCGGGCCACCGGCCTCTCGCGCTTCCCGGTCTACCGCGACCGCATCGACGAGGTCGTCGGCATGGTCCACCTCAAGGACGCGCTCGCCGTCGCCCCGCACGCCCGGCTGCGCACCCCCGTCGGCCGGATCGCGGTCCCGCCGCTCCTCGTCCCCGGGACGCTGCCCGCGCAGACCCTCCTGGAGCGGCTGCGCCGCGAACAGCCGATAGCCGTGGTCGTCGACGAGTACGGCGGCACGGCCGGTGTGGTCACCCTGGAGGACATCGTCGAGGAACTCGTCGGCGAGGTCCGCGACGAGCACGACACCGTCGCCGACGGGCGCCCCGAACTGGCCGCCGCCCCCGCCGAGGACGGCCGCCCGGTCTGGGAGGCCGACGGCTCCTGCCGGGTCCACACCCTGCGCCGGATAGGCCTCGACGTGCCCGACGGGCCGTACGAGACGGTCGCCGGACTCGTCGCCGACCTCCTCGGGCGGATCCCCGCCCCGGGGGACCGGGCCGAACTCCCCGGCTGGCGGCTCTCGGTGCGCCAGGTCGACCGCTACCGCGCCGAGCGCGTCCGGATCGTCCGGACGGAGACCGGCGCGGAACCGGACCCGACCGGGTCCTCGTCCACCGCCACGCTGGTCACGGGAGGCGCCCGGTGAGCACCCTCCAACTCCTCTTCGCCGTCCTCCTGGTGCTCGCCAACGGCTTCTTCGTCGGGGCCGAGTTCGCGCTCGTCTCCGTGCGCCGCAGCCAGATCGAGCCGCTCGGGGGTGCCCGGGCCAAGCAGGTCCTGCACGGCCTCGAGAACCTGCCGCAGATGATGGCGGCGGCGCAGTTCGGCATCACCGTCTGCTCGCTGACGCTCGGTGCCGTCGCCGAGCCGACCGTCGCCCACCTCCTCGAACCCGTCTTCCACGCGGTCGGGGTACCGGAGGCGCTGATCCACCCCCTCGGCTACGTCATCGCGCTCGCCGCGGTCGTCTTCCTCCACCTCGTCATCGGCGAGATGGTGCCGAAGAACCTGGCGATGGCCGCGCCCGAGCGGACCGCGCTCTGGCTCGCCCCCGGCCTGGTCGGCTTCGCCCGGCTCTGCCGGCCGGTGACGACCGCGCTCGGGGCCTGCGCCCGGCTGGTCCTGCGGGCGTTCAAGGTCGAGCCGAAGGACGAGGTGGAGGCGGTCTTCACCAGCGCCCAGCTCGGCCGGCTCGTCGAGGACGCGGGACAGGCCGGACTGCTCGACCCGGGCGAGCAGGAGCGCCTCGAAGACGCCCTGGAACTGGGCACCCGCCCCGTCACGGACGTCCTCATCGCCTCGGCGTCCCTCGTGACGGTGCCGCCGTCCGTCACCCCGCGCGAGATCGAGGAGCTGACCGTACGGACCGGGTACTCCCGCTTCCCGGTCCGTGCCGGCGCCCACCACACCTTCATGGGCTTCGTCCACGTGAAGGACGTCCTCGACCTGGAGGAGCGGGAGCGGGCGGTGCCGCAGCGGCTCTGGCGGCCGATGGCGACGGTCCGCGCCGAGCTGCCCCTCGACGACGCCCTCACCGTGATGCGCCGCGCCGCGACCCATTTGGCGCAGGTCGCCGACGGCTCCGGCCGCGTCCTCGGCCTCGTCGCCCTGGAGGACGTCCTGGAGATGCTGGTGGGCGAGGTCCGCGACCCCGCCCACCGCGTACAGCGGCCGGTCTCCGCGTCCTGAGGGCGTCTCGTCGATCGGGCCGGGCTCCCCGGTTCCGATCGATGAGGCCTCGATCATGCCGGGCTGACCGATCCGATCGGCAAGGCCTCGATCGGGCCGGGCTCACCGGTTCCGATCGACAAGGCCTCCTAGTAGCCGGGCGGTTCCTGCTGCGGGCCGCGGTCCACCGGACCGCGGCCCGACAGGACCTCGCCGTACGCCTGCATGAGGTCGGGTAGCCGGAGGGTGGCGAGGTCCTCCCGCGTCAGGGTGCCCGCGTACCCGGAGAGCCGCAGGTCGCGGTAGGCGCAGGACTTCTCGTACAGGGTGCGCAGGAAGCGGCCGTTGCCGAGTTCGTCGATCCAGCCCTGTTCGACGACGTGCCCGCTGATGGAGCGCAGCTCGTCCAGGGCCTCCTCGTCCCAGCCGTCGCCGTCGGCGGCGGCGAGCACCTCGCCGATGGCGGTGAGCTCCAGGGGCCGGTACGAGGGGAAGTCGACCCGGGTGGTGAAGCGGGAGGAGAGCCCGGGGTTGGTGTTGAGCAGCCGGTCCATGCCCTCGGGGTAGCCGGCCAGGATCACCACCAGGTGGTCGCGGTTGTCCTCGGCCCGCTTCAGGAGCACCTGGAGGGCCTCGTCGCCGTAGGCGTCGCCCTTGCTGTAGCCGGTGTTGGAGAGGGCGTAGGCCTCGTCCACGAAGAGCACGCCGCCGACGGCCGAGTCGATCAGCTCGTTGGCCTTGACCGCCGTCTGCCCCAGGAACTCGCCGACCAGATCGGCCCGTTGGGCCTCCACGAGGTGGTCGCCGCCGAGCAGTCCGAGGGCGTAGAAGACCCGGCCGAGGATCCGGGCGACGGTCGTCTTGCCGGTGCCCGAGGGGCCGGAGAAGACGAAGTGCCGCTTCGGCGGCTGGACCGGAAGCCCCTGCCCGGCGCGCAGCCGCGCCATCTCCAGCTGCGCCGAGAGCGCCTTGACCTGGCGCTTCACCGGTTCGAGGCCGACCATGCCCTCCAGCTCGGCGAGCGCCTCCGCGAGCAGTACCGGATCGGTGGGGCCGGCCGGAAAACGCGGCGGCACCGGCTGGTGGGGGACCGGGGCCTTCTGCCGTACGGTCTCCGGCGGGGTGACCGGCGCGACCGGAGGTACGGGTTCGGGGGCGAGCCGCAGCCCGTCGCCGAGGCCGCCGGGGTCGGGCTCGGCGCCCGGCACGGTGTCCACGGCGTCCTGGCCGAGGCCCCCGCCGAGGGTGCCGAGGGCGACCGTCGCGAGACCGGCCGGGTCGTCCACGCCGTCGTAGCCTTCGAACCCGTCGTACTCCGCGATCGCCGCGAGCCGTGCCGCCGTGTCCATGAACGCCGGGTCGATCCTGTGCACGGCCCGGTAGAGCGGCAGCGCGGCGGCACTGCGCCCGGTGCCCTCGTGGGCCCTGGCCAGCCAGTAGCGCAGCTCCTTGCGCTGCGGCTGTTCGCTGCGGCAGCGCATCAGAGAGGCGGAGAGCAGCGGTTCGGCCTGGCTGTACATCTCCAGGCGCACCCGGGCCATCCCGCCGAAGAGCCCGGCCTCGATGCCGAGCAGCGGGTCGTCGACGAGGGTCTCGGTGTGTCGGACGAGCTGGTCCCAGTCCTTCACGAGATAGGCGCGGCAGGCGTGCAGGAAGCGGACCTGCGGGTCGGTGTCGACCGGCGGGAGCCCCGCGAGGGCCCGGTCCAGCTCCGGCACGTGCCGTCCGTCGAGCCAGTGGGAGGCGTGCGCGAGCAGCAGGTCGCGCGGGCTCTCCAGGACGGGCTGCACCCACCAGCCCAGCCAGTACCAGGAGTTCAGGGTGCGCCGGTACCGGGACCGCTGCTCGCCGAAGCGCTCGCGGTTGCGGTACATGCGCAGCAGCGCGGTCGTGGTGTCGACCCTGAGCGCGTGCAGCCCGAGCCAGGCGTCCGCCATCCCGGGATCGATCCGTACCGCCGTCCGGAACTCGTCCTCCGCCTGCGGATAGGCGCCCATCGTGTAGGCGTCGACTCCGCGCAGCCAGGCGAGCTCGGCCGGGGCCTGCGCGCCCTGCGTGCCGATGTCCATCGGGTCCCCCACAACCGTCATCGCATGGACGGGATTTGACCGCACCTGCGGGCATCGTACCTGCGCAAGGGGGGTGTGCTTAAGGAGAAGCGCATGATCCGGAAGTCGTGACCCTGGGTGAGCATCAGGGGTCGCGAAGCGCCCTCGGAATGGCCTCGGAGGGGCCTTGAGAGGCCTCTGAGGGCAGAACGAAGCCCCCGATCACGGGGGAACAACCGGGGGCTTCGTGTCCGCGGCGGCTCCGAAAAGCCGCACATTCAGAACGTAAGACCAGTACGCCCCTTGGGTCAAGCGGAGTTGAGGCACTTGCGGAAGCGGACTTCCGGACGCTCAGTTCACGGACATGAAGCCGTCACGGTGTGTGATGATCTGGTCCGCGACCGCTGTCACAGCGGGCCCGGGGAGCCAGTCGTACCCCTCCGCGCACTCCCGTACCAAGGTGTCCGCGGCGGCCCGCGAAGGGTCTTCCGTGAAATGGCGAGTCTCCGCCACGGTCCAGAGGTCCCAGAACGCGGCCTGCTCCGCACCGTCCCGACGGCGACCCCGCTCCCACGACTCCTCCGCGCCCCGCTCCATCCACAGCAGCCACGCCAGGAACGGCCGCACCGCACGCCGCCCCGCCCCGACCCCCTCCACGAGCACCACCGGTGCCACCGGCAGCTCCACCGCCTCCCCGAAGCGCCGCGACCCCCAGTCGTACCGGTGGTAGACGGCCGTCTCCCCCCGCGACAGGGGCCCCAGCACCTGCTCCCGCAGCCGGCCCGTCCACGCGAACAGCTCCTCGTGCGTGGCCAGGTCGTCCAGGTGCAGGACGGGCGCTCCGCCCAGCGCGGCGGCGAGACGGCCCGCGAGCGTGGACTTCCCCGATCCCGCGTGGCCGTCGACCGCGACCAGCCTGACCGGCCCGCAGGACGGCGGCAGCCGGAGTAGCGCGTCAGCCGCGCGAGCGAGGTCGTTCATGGCCCCAGCGTAGGCGAGCCGACGACCTCCGCAGGTCAGGGAGGTTCCACCGTCAGTGGTCGAGACCAATATTGGTACGGCGACGCGAGCCGAAGTGCTGGCGGACGGCCCACGCGAGCCGCGATAGTGGGCCCGCGCGACACGTCCGTACACCCAACGACCGGCGGACGCCCCCACGTCCTCACCCCGCCGACCGATAGCGCACCCCGCTCCCTCACCCGGCTACCGATAGTGCGCCCGCTCCCTCCGCCCCGCCCGCAGGTCCGTACGCCCACCGTTCTCGACTGGGGGTCACCGCCCATGACCAGTTCCACCCCGCGCAGAACCGTCCTCGCCGCGGCTCTCGCGGCCGCCGCGGGAACGGCCGCGGCCGCCGCACCCGCCGCCGCCGTGCCCGACTGCTCCGCGGCCGACTGCCCCGACACGACGCAGGCCGACACGGCCGATCGCGGCCACGCCCCGGCGCAGGGGCTCGTCGACAACCGCTTCTGGTCCTCGTACACGGACTGGCGGTGCGGCTCCGCGGCCGGCACGAAGGCGGTCGCCGGCCACCGCCCCGGCCTGGTCCTCGTCACCCCCGCCGGGCGCGTCGACCACACGGACCCGCACACCGGCCGGACCGCCACGTGGGAGTACGCGACCTGGACCTCCCCGGTGCACACCCCGACGGTGCCCGCCACCGAGGTCATCGCCTCCTGGAACGCCCACACGCCACCCGGCACCTGGCTCCAGGTCGAACTGTCGGGCGCCTATTCCGACGGGACGGCGACCCCCTGGTACGTCCTGGGCCGCTGGGCGTCCGGTGACGACGACATCCGGCGCACCTCGGTCGACGACCAGACCGACGGCAAGAGCACCGTGTGGACGGACACGTTCGCGATCGACGACACGGCGAGCGGCCTCCGCCTGCTCTCCTACCGCCTCCGCCTGACGCTGTACCGCACCCCGGACAGCGACCTCACCCCCACGGTGTGGCGCGTCGGCGCCATGGCCTCGGACGTCCCCGACCGCTTCACCGTCCCGGCCTCCACGCCCGGCCTCTCCCACGAGCTGATCGTGCCGCGCTACTCGCAGAACACCCACGTCGGCCAGTACCCCGAGTACGACAACGGCGGCGAGGCGTGGTGCAGCCCCACCTCCTCCCAGATGATCGTCGAGTACTGGGGCCGCCGCCCCTCCGCCGACGACCTCGCCTGGGTCGATCCCGCCTTCGCCGACCCCCAGGTCTGCCACGCCGCCCGCTTCACCTACGACCACCAGTACCAGGGCTGCGGCAACTGGCCCTTCAACGCCGCCTACGCCGCCACCTACCCCGACATGAACGCCGTCGTCACCCGGCTCCGCTCCCTCACCGAGCTCGAATCCCTCATCCGCGCCGGCATCCCCGCCATAACGTCCCAGTCCTTCCGCAAGGAAGAACTCACCGGCGCCGGCTACGGCACCTCCGGCCACCTCATGACCGTCATCGGCTTCACCCCCGACGGCGACATCATCGCCAACGACCCCGCCTCCCCCACCAACCCCGCCGTCCGCCGCGTCTACCCACGCCGCGAATGGGAGAACATCTGGCTGCGCACCAAGCGTTATGACGCAAACGGCAAGGTCAGAGGCGGTACGGGGGGTGTCTGCTACATCTTCTGGCCGGTCAAGTCAGCACCAAGTCAGCACCGCGCACTGCAGGCACTCGGCCTGGTGTGAGCATGTGCGGCCCGACGGCCGTCTCGACGACCTGACGGCAGCGCTCCTGGCCGTCCTGCGTGAGGTGGCCGTACCGGTCCACCGTGACCTTGATCGAACGATGTCCGAGCCAGCGAGACACCTCGTGAATGGACACCCCGTTGGTCAGGGCCACGGTGGTCCATTTATGCCGCAAGTCGTGCGGGTTGTATGCAGGAAGCTCGAGCCGCCTGATGGCGCGGTCCCACGACTTGCGCAGAAGATCGGGATACGGCATTCCGCCACTTGCATTGCGGATCGGAAGTCGGTCGATGAACGGCTCAAGGGAAGCAGGTACGGGTATGTCGCGCCACTCGCCTTCTTTCCGATGCTTCAGCGGGGCGTATTTCGGTGTGTACTTTCCGGTGGCGTCTTTGTAGCGAATCACCTGCCGACGGATTCGCAGGGTGCCGTCGCGCATGTCTTCCGGGAAGACTCCCAGGGATTCGCCTATACGAAGTCCGCAACACGTCATGAGCCATACCGCCGGAGCCAGGCGAGGTCCGATCTCCTTGGCGATGGCGGTTATCTCGTCGAAGGTGGGAAGTTTCCTGTCGTCGACAGGAATGACAGGGTTATCCAGCTTCTCGGCCTGCGTCACGGGATTCACGGGAATCCGCCTGTGGCGCACAGCGTGGGAGAACAGCGCCGAGAGGGCTATGTGCCGGGACTCGATGGTGTTGAGGGCCGCCCCGTCCCGGCGCCAACGTGCATACAGGCCCTCGATGTCCGCCGCGGTGACCTGCGAGATCATCTTGCTCCCCAGGTGGGGGACCACGTGGAGGCGGACGATGCGCTCGTACGACTCGAGGGTGCCGGCGGAAGCGGTCTTCTTGGCGAGCCAGTCGTCCGCGTACCGGCGGAGCGACACCTTGCCGGCGTCGGGGTCGACGTAGATGTTCTCGCGCTTGTCGCCTTCCATCTTGGTGGCGAAGTCGACCGCGTCCTTCTTCCGAGAGAACGACTTCTCCCGCTGACGCCCGGTGCGTCCGCCCGGCTCCCTGTAGCGGACGGTCCACCGCTTGCCGGACACGGCAGAACCGTTGTCGATGATTTGAGCCAACCTGTTCACCCATCTCTACTCACACGGCCGGTGGCCGTGCTTTTCGGTGTGGGTGGTGTTGTAGTCGATGTTTCCGGCCGCGCCAAATCCCTGGGCACAGGAAGATTCGACGACCTACGTTTCCAAGGGCCGTAAGACCGCGATCGTGCCGACGTGACGGCGCACCGCGCTCAAAGGCCGTCCGGACAGGTTCGCCAAGTACTCCAGCCGTAGATCGTGATCTTCATGTCCGGTCGTGACTTTGTCGGCGGTAACGGCTGGCTTGCACACGGTTTGATGACGGCGTCGCCAAGCCGACCAGCCGAGCCGAAGGGCCGCATCACACATGGGCCAGGACTACGGGTGTCGTGAGTAGGCGCTGGATCTCGTTCCAGGTGAGTGGGATCAGCCCGACCGGGGCGGAACGGCGGGTGTGCTCGTCGGCACGGACGACCACGAGGAAGGCGTGGGCGAGCGTGGCCAGGGCGGCCCAGCGCGACCACAAGGTGAAGCGGCGGACCTGGTGCTCGCCTGGAAGAGCGTCAGTGTCCGCTACCGCGAACCGCTGACGCTCTTCCCCGAGATCTTGGAGAATGTCACCCAGCTCGAGCTCTACCTGACCTAGAGCCCGGCATGATCAACATCGTTCTGGAGAGCCCTCCGGGCCACCGGACGGGAACAGGGAGGGACACGTGGATCGACACGAGAAGAAGCGGCTCCGCGATTACATCGGCGAGTATCTGGACGTCTCCAGCACGCGTCTGACGGACGACCAGGCGACGTTCCTGAGCGATTTTCTCGACGAGTACGACGAGACCTACAAGGGGCGCACGTTCACCCGCACCAGGAACCGTCCCTGCTGGAGCTCCGACGGGAAATACACACGTAGTGAGACGTTCACCGACACGTTCACCGACGACGTCGGCATCCGCCAGGACTACGAGTACCAGGACGACGACGGACAGAACGGGAGGTCCACGAACGTGATCACGGACGCCCGAGGGATCCTGAACTGGTTTGAGACTGCACCTAAGGCGTGCCCCAAGCCCGGGCGCAGAGCCGGGCGATGATGTCCCGCTTCATTGAAGGTGAACCACGTTGAGGCTGTGACCGGCGGTCGATCATCTTGACTGAGAGGCGGTGCGGCCCGGTGCCTCAGCCAATCTGATCAGTCTGCGTGCTGCGCTGCTTCGCGCTCGGCCGCGAACTCGTCGAGGAGCTCGAACAGGGCTTTGATCGCACGCTGCTCGTCGTCAGGTGGAAGGTTCCAGATGTCGTCCCAGCCGTCCGGGAAGGTGATGTGGAGGACTTGGCCAGGCCAGGCGTGGCTGCAGTCACGTCCCCGACGGGCGACGAGCCAGTCGTGCCAGCCGGTGAGCCCGTGACCACCGTGCCGCATCGCATGCTGGTCATAGCCAGTCAGGAACGCGGTCAGCATGTGGAAGGAGGGCTTGCCGACGAACATGCCGGGACGTTGGTCGACGCTGGCGAAGTACTCGCGCTCGGTCATCTCCGCGAGGGGTCTCATGTGTCTTACCCCTCGTGATCATCGGTGTCGTCGTCCGGAGCGGGGCGAAGCCTGCGGCGGGCCGCGTCCAGACGTTCGGCGTAGTCCGTCGCAAAGATCCCGGGCAGCGACTTGTCGAGTGTTCCGGCAATACGGTGAAGGGGCGCCCAGACCGCAGCATCGTCGACGAGATGGCTGAGGTCGGTCATCTGCACCTGCTCCAGCCAGTCCGACAGGACCAGCGCCTCATCCGGGGTGAGCTTGATGATGATCTCCGGATTCTCCACCGCTCGAACATAGTCCGTGGACCAGGTGTTGTCAGAGGCGCCTGGCACAGTGCCGCCGTGGACATCGATTCATTCTGGGCGCTCATCGAAGAATGCCGGCGGCAGGCGCGGGGACAGGACGAACGGCTCGCGTGGCTGCGTGGCGAACTGTTGCGAAGGTCGCCGGCAGAGGTCGTGCAGTTCCAGGTGCGCTTGGACGAGGTGACGCACGAAGCGTTCACCTGGGACCTGTGGGCAGCCGCGGACCGGATCTTCGGCGGCTGGTGTTCGGACGACGGGTTCTGCTACTTCGGTCTGTGGATCGTGAGTCTCGGCCGGAAATCGTTCTCCCAAGCGGTGGCAAACCCCGATGCCCTGGCCGACACCCCGGAGGTCCAGCGCCTGGTGCCGTGACGGCGCCGGAATCGACTCCAGGTCGGCGGCTGTCCTTCCCGGAACGTGCAGCCAGCTGGGGTCACCCTGCCCGTCCAACCGCAGGAGCTTTCCTGGCGCAGAGAACCAGCGCACGGGTGCTTGCCCGATCATCCACGACACCACCGACAGAAACCTCGGCTCCCCTCCTGCAGCGGCACAGTCGCTCAGCCCGTAGCTACTGTGTCTGCGGCCGTGCCCCGTACGAGCCTGATGAGTTCGGGCCCAATATGACTTGGTTGGCTGTAGAAGTGCCGTAGCGAGTCCTCAGAGAGACCACCACCTCTCCGCTCAACTCCAGCCCTGGAGACGGAAAGAACTGGCAGGATGGTTCGTCTGGAGCGGGACGCACCGTTTGCGGTGCTGAGCGAGGAGTGGTGCGTGGGGGCACAGCAGTTGATCAACCATCGTTTCCTGCTGCTGCCCCAGGATCCGCGAGCCGGGGGGCTGTCTGAGGTCCGCAAGGCGGTGGACACCAGTGGTGCGGCTGGGGACTACGCGGCCGTGAAGCTGCTCAAGCAGCGCGACGACCAAGCCATCAAGACGTTCCTGTCGCGCGAGACCGACTCGCTCAAGGCTCTGCACCACCCGAACATCGTGCGAATGCTTGACTCCGGCTGGGACCCCGACCTCGGCCGGTACTTCATTGCGCTGGAATGGGTCGACCGCAGCCTCAAGGACGACATGACCGACGGCAGGCCAGTCGGTTGGACGTCGTTCTTCACCCGTACCGGCAAGCCGCTCGCGGCCGCTCTGGCCCACGCGCACGCGCTGCGGATCGAGCACCGGGACATCAAGCCCGGAAACGTCCTGCTCACCGAGGATGGCACGCCCAAACTGGCCGACTTCGGCATCGCCAAGATTTGGTCCAAGGCTTCCGTCCTCACCGACGCAACGGTGGCGGAGTTCCGCTCCAACCTCTACGCCCCGCCCGAGCAGGAAGACACAATCCCCTACGTCCGGGACGTCTACGGATATGGTGTCCTCGCCATCCAGGTCCTCTCCGGCGGCAAGGCGCGGGACTATCCCGATCTCGCGGAGGTTCTCGCAGAGCTTGATCTCGACACGGAGGTCCGCTCGATCCTGCGGTCCTGTATCGACTTCGACCCCAGGAAGCGTCCCGCGAACGCGACCGTGCTCGAACAGCGCCTGCTCGAGGCCGAGCGGGTCTCCCACGACCAGCAGGCCCGCCGCAGCAACTTCGTATGGCTCAAACTGACCCGCCGTGCGGCCGAAACCCTGAGTAACGTTCCCGCTGGTACGGAGCCGGACTGGGACGTGGCGAAGTCCGAGGTCCTCGCAGACCTGGCCGGTACCGTCCACGCTGACTACGGACACAATCCGAAGACGGACGAGATCGACCAGGGCACCCTGCGGGTCTTCGGGCGCTCCTGGTTCCTCCGGCTCGTCGAGGACGAGAACCAGAGCGATCGGTGTGTGATCCTCGCGGCCGACGCCAGGGGCGAGGAGTGGATGGCCAAGCGGCGTGAGCGGTCGGCGCCGATCGGCCCGGTCCTCACCTGGACCTTCGACGACCCCGGCGAGGACCCCGCCTACGACGGCCTAACCTTCCTTCTCGAGCGACTGGACGAGCATCTGGTCCGACGTGAGGAAGCAGCCCGGGCCGACAAGGATCAGCACCTGGGTGATCTCTTCGGAGGCTGGCGCCGGCTGCTCGAGGCTCGCGAGGAGGTCGCGGCCGGCGGCCGGCAGAACCTCGAGTACGAGCGCGTCACGGGGAGCGGGCGCAACCGGGTCTTCCGCCTGGCCATGCCCACCACTGCCACCCTGGTCGGTGAGGAATGGTCCGTGGCCACCAATTCCTACACCCGGCCTCTCGACCGTGGCGAGGTCACCGCTCAGACCGATGACACCCTCACCGTCCGCTTCCGGCGCCCTGACACCGTCCTTCCCGGCAGGGGTGTCCTCCTGCCGTACCTCGGCCCCAGCCAGAACGCCCTGAACCGGCAGCGCGACGCCCTGACCAACGTCGCGGCGGGTCAGACGACGAACCCGGCCCTGCGCGAGATCATCGAGAAACCTGCGGTCATCACGGTCCGGCCGCCGGCGGAGATCACCCACTGGTCCCGCACCGATCTCGACAAGAGCAAGCGCGAGGTCGTCGCCCACGCGCTTGGAAGCCAGGACATGCTGCTGGTCGAAGGCCCTCCAGGAACGGGCAAGACGACCGTCATCGCGGAGATCGTCGAGCAGGCTCTCAAGCGCGACCCGCATGCCCGCATCCTGATCGTCAGCCAGACCCACATCGCCATCGACAACGCGTTGAAGCGCATCGAAGACGCCGGCATCGGCGGGCTGGTGCGCCTCGGCCGCCCCGATGACCCGCGCGTCGCCGCGAATGTGCAGCCGCTTCTCCTCGACAAGCAGGTGAAGCGGTGGACCCAGCAGGTCCGCACCCGGGCCGAGCGCTACCTCGACGAGATCGCCGCCCATAAGAACCTGAATGGCCGGCGCCTCAAGGCCGCGCTCATGCTGGAGGAGCTGGCCTCCGTCGCGGCCGACCTCGCCCACGTCACCCGGACGCTGGACGAGCTCACGGACCGGCCGGCACCGGACCGCACCACGTCCGCCCGCGAGCTCGGCGAGGAGCTGGTCTCGGCCCGGGACCGTCGTGACCAGCTCGTCGAGCAGCGCCGTGAGCTCTTCACCGCCGTCCAGCCCTTGCTCGCTGGCGAGATCACCCTCCGCGAGGAACTGAGCGCCGCCGAGGCCCGCGACGCGGTCGAGCTGCTACTCATGGATGCTCCGGGCTCCGCCGGCCAGGAACTCATGCGGCTGCTCCGCCTCCAGGGCGAGTGGTTGCAGCGCATCGGAACCGACCAGAACCTGATCACCGCGTTCCTGCGCACCTGTCCGGTCGTCGCCGGCACCGCGCTGGGCTTCCTCGGTCACCCCGCCGCCCGTGACCTGGAATTCGACCTGTGCATCTTCGACGAGGCGTCCAAGGCCACCGCCACCGAAGCGCTCGTCCCTCTCGCCAGGGCCAAGCGCTGGGTATTGGTGGGAGACACCGCACAGCTGCCTCCGGTCGACGAGGACCTGCTGCGCGACCCCAAGATCATGGCCGACCACCAGCTCGTCCCCGAGCTGGTCACCACCACGCTCTTTGAGTATCTCGTCCGCAACACCGAGTTCCCGGTCCGACACATGCTGCGCGAGCAGTACCGCATGACCCCGGCCATCGGGAAGCTGATCTCCAACTGCTTCTACCGCGACGAGCTCCTCTCCCTGAACGACCACGCGTTGCCCGGTTACGAGATCGTCGGCAAGCCCGTCACCTGGCTCGATACGTCGAAACTTCCCGGCCGTCGTGAGTCTGAGCGCAGCGCGACACAGACCAGCATCTCCAACCGCGTCGAAGCCCAACTGGCCGTGCGCCGTCTGGAGGTCATAGATCAGGCCATCGGCAAGAACGTCATCAAGGTTCCGGACGACCGGAAGCTCGACGTTCTGCTCATCGCCCCGTACGGCCGTCAGGTCGAAGAGTTGGACCGCCAGCTGACCTACGCCAAGCTCAAGTACCTCACCGTCGAAGTGCTCTCTGTCGACGCCGTTCAGGGTCGCGAATGCGACCTCGCGGTCTTCTCAATCACCCGGAGTAACACCCGTTCGGAGTTCGGCTTCCTCGGCCAGCCGTACTGGAGGCGCATCAACGTGGCTCTCTCCCGTGCCCGCTTCGGCCTCACCGTCGTCGGCGACGCGGCCTTCTGTCGCAGCACGCCCGGTGCCCTGCGCGACGTACTTGACTACATGCGTCACCACCCCGAGGAGTGCGAGATCCGCGATGCCTGACTTCAGCCCCGACAGCCTCCTCGCGGTCCGTTTCGACGACGCCCGCTCCGGCCTGGAGCTCGTCGCCGTTGTCGACGCCGCTCTGCCTGTGGCTCTCGTTACCGCCGATGTTCTCGCGCAGGACCGGAAGCGGCTGCCACTGCTCGACGAGTTCGTCCTGCGCCTGGTCAACAACAAGGTCACCACCGAGCAGGCCATCTCCGGCCTCCTAGGCGTGCCCGAGCGCATGGTCACCCAGACCGTGGCCCAGCACTTCTCGGACGACTACCTCACGTATGCCCGGCCCCTCGCAGGGGCAGACCCGGCCGACCGGAACCTGCGCCTGACCGGACGGGGAGAGCAGACCGCCCGCGAACTGGCCGCGATCACTCCTGTACGCGTCGAGCAACCGCTCGTCTACGACCAGCTGCTTTGGAAGGCCAGGCCCTACGACCGACACACCGTCATACCCCGCGGTCAGGCCGAGGATCAGGACATGATCCTCCTGCCCGCCGCCAAGAGCGGACCGGTCGAGCCAGGCGACATCTCGGCTGCAGACATCAACGCTCTACTCCGGGAACGCGGCAACAACGACCGTGAAGTGCTCCAGGTCAGAGGCATCACGCAGACCAGGGCCCGTCGGGTGATCCCGGCTAAGATCCTCGTCTACTCGAACCCCGATCGCACCGACATCGAACTGGGCGTCGTCGTCGATGGCGAGCTCAGTCACGCGCACGAGCTCGCACTGATCACGGCCGGCGGAGCGAAGGCGCTCGGCATCACCGTGGAGCCCGCGCCGGAGCGGCCGATCCTCGAGCCCGATCTCGAGCAGGTCCGTGTCCCGCTCAGTGAGGTCACCCAGCGACGCGCCGAGCGAGCCGCAGCGCAGCTCAGTTCGTCGAGCCCGCTGTCCGCCGCTGTCTCCGAGCCCGCGCCGGCGGAGCCGGAGATCCGGGCGATCGGCGTGTTCGAGCACCCCGACGTCCTCGACGAGGCACTCACCCACGCCCAGAACAGGATCCTGGTCATCTCGCCGTGGATCAAGCAGGCGATCATCACCACCGAGTTCCTGAGCAAGCTCGAGAACCGTCTCCGCAGCGGGGTCCGGGTGGACATTGCCTACGGCTATGAGGAGAACGACACCAAGTCGGATCCCATTGCCATCCGGCGGCTCGAGAACCTTGCCGCGCGCTATCCCGACAAGTTCGCGTTCTCACGTCTCCGGAGCACCCACGCCAAGGTCCTGGTCTTCGACGACGTCTGGGTGACCACAAGCTTCAACTGGCTTTCCTTCAAGGGCGACCGCAACCGCAGCTACCGCATGGAGGAGGGGAGCCTCATTCATGACAAGAAGCACGCGGACGCCAAATACCAGCGTTATCTCGACCTGATCGGACAGCAACGCCAATAGGTGGCCGGAGTGCTCGGTGATGTAGGCCGCAACCGGTAGTTGTCAGTGCGGCGACGAGCAGCCCAGGCAGCCGAAGGCAGGGAACGACGCTGAGGCCGCTCATTCCGGCAGGACAGGAGTGCTGGTGAACACCGCGCAGACGCCTACTCTCGAGTGAGCTCAAGAGCAGTGACGCGATCCCGTCCCGGTCGCAACATCGGGGCGGGGTCTTCGCCGTTTCAGGGTCGCTCAATGACTGCTCTGGGAGCCTTGTTGTCAGCGATCAGCCTGCGTCAGACAGCTTGTGCCACCAGTGACTACATCCGCCTGAACAGTCGCGTTCGCGGCGCCGCGCATCGGCGATCGCGAGTACTGAGATCAGGAGTCGGAAGGCTTTGCGGCGTTCGTCGAGAGGTGCGAGACCGGCGATCTTTCCCAGTTGCTCGTCGATCCGGCCTTGTGAGATCAGCACTGCGGGTGTATGCGTCGGGCGCAGCCCGGCACGGCAGATGCTCTCCGGTGCGTCCTCAGTGACGGCGCGCGCCTGGACGCAGTGATGGCGCAGGAACAGCAGCACCTCGGACTGCTCTTCCTGGCCGAGGACGTCGAACCATTCGATGCCCTCTGACATCGGGCGCAGCCCCTGTGCGAGCTCGTTGAGCAGGACGTCGCGTTCGGTCATGACTGCCTCCCGTGGGACGGGCGGCGCTGTGCCGCGTTGATCAGGATGCCGAGCAGCACTGCCAGATCGGCCGCTCCCTCCGCGTCGTCGGCCCAGCGAGTGGTCTGGAGCGGGTGCACCTGGTCGATCGCCGCTCCTTCGCGGGCCAGGACGAAGGCCAGCGCCAGCATCGCCGCGCGGGCGTTGCCGTCCTCGAACGGATGGAAGAAGAGGATGTCGAGGTAGGTTCGTGCGGCGTGTGAAGGGAGCGGCAGGTCCCGTTGAGTGCTCTCTGACAGGCACTGCTCGAACCTCGCCTGCGTGCCCGTTGCAATGCCGTAGCGCTCTCGTCCTCCCTTGGAGAAAGCGGGCATCGTACGGAAGGCGGCCACGCCCTCGCCTAACATGGTCTGCTGCCAGTCGGCCATGAGAGTGAACGTCAGCCGATCGCCCCTCTTCGCGTCTGCCAGGGCCAGATCGAGGGCTTCCAGGACCCTGGTGGTTCCCTCGGTATCGCGGCTGCCGCGGGTCGCGTTGAAAAAGTCCCTGAAGGCGTCTCGGTGCGATGCTCCATGGCTGAGGTGAGCACCGCTCCAACACGGCCATGAGATCTGCGGACGGATGCGCACCCAGTCGGTGAGGGCGTCCGTCGGGCGGCCAGGGGCGGACATCATTCGGTCTCGCCCACGGCCTGGGCGAACTGGGAACTCACCGCGTCGACCACCGTCACGTCCGGCGCGATCCAACTGCCGAATCGGCCGCCGATCGCGCTCTCCACAATCTCGCCGGCTCGCTCCTCTTCGACGTCGTTGTAGGCGAGGAACCAGCCGAGCACCTGCTCACAGTGTCCGTACCAGCCGCTCTCGGCCTGCGTCCGGTCGGCTACCAGGGTGACCAACCGCGTGCATGCCCGCTCCCAATGCCAGGGATCGACGGTGGCCCCCGTCGAGTGCGACGGCGGCGCCAGCGCGGCAAAGTGCTCCGTCAGATCCTCCAACCAGTCACGCCACTCAAGCAGGCCGGCGACAACCAGAGGAGCGGTCTCGTCCGCCGTCGTCACGGAATGGGCGGTGCAGCACCACGCGCCGACGATCCCGCTGTCGGTGTCGCCCTCGCCTACCGACCAGTTCCACCCGCAGGCCCATCGGCCATACCGGTCCACCAGGAACTCGGTGACGGGGAGCAGCGAGCGCCAGCGGTGCTCTTCGGCGGCCTCGGAGCTGGGCAGCAGGGGAACAACAAGCCCGGTCAGTGTCTTGGCCGCATCCTCGTCCAGCTCGAACGGATGCCGCGACGGATCCACTTCCGCCCAGGTCAGCGCGTGCGCCCACAGCTCAGTCACCACGCCACTCTGCCTTGCGTAGCCGCCCTGACTCCACTCCATATCGAGTGGCCGTCCCATCAGCGGGAAACGATCTTCGGTCAACTGGGAAGCGATCTTCAACCGCCCTTGTTCCGCCTGGTCAGCGGTACTCGTGAACACCCCAGCCTGAGCTACGTCCCAAGAGCCGACCATGTCGCTGAACTCGCCTTCCTCGTCGTCGTAATCGATGCCGTGTTGCGTTTCAGGAGGCGGATCCAGACGTCATTAGCCTGGCGGTAGGACGGTGCGCTCCCCCTCGAGGAAGTGCCGGACATCGGATGCGAGGGATGACATCTGCTCGCCGGCCTCCAGCCACGTGGTGACCGAAGTGCTCCAGTCGCCCGCCGCGCTCCGCCAGGGGCGAATGGTCCAAGTCAGGCCGATGTATCCGCCGGAGCGGAAGACGGCCGAGACGGCGAGGTCGCGGTCTATGGTGTGCCAGGTCCGTTCGCCATCCCAGCCCCGGTAGCCCGCTGCCAGCTCCTCCAGGAACGTGGTGAGGTCGTTGTCCCAGATCCAGGCGACCACCTCGTTGACACGGGCGGTCAGACCGGGCGCCCAGGCTTCGATGGCGTAGTGGACGGAGTCCTGGTCGAAGCTGAACCGGTCGCAGAACGTCACGCCCACGGACGAGTTGTCCTGGCAGCGGATGGTCACGCAGGGCTTGCCGTCGATGTCGCCGTCCGGGGATGTCATGCACGGAACGCTAGGTCAGCGCTACCTCGACCGTCATCCGGATTCGTGGCCGGTGCCGTGAAACAGGGCTTCGGCGATTTCGCGGACGCGGTCGCGGGTGATGCCGGTGCGCTGTTCGACAGCGAGCGGGTGCTCGGTCGGTTCGAGCTCGACCAGGGGCCGCTCGCCGATCGGGCGAGTGTAGACGTTGGTCTTCAGGTTGATGGTGCTGGGGGAGTAGATCGGCAGCTCGGTGGTGAGCCAGCCGAAGTACGGCTTCTCCGACTCGCGCCCGGGCGTGTCCCACAGGTCGGCCGCCCGGGAGAAGTTCTCTCGGCTGAGGGAGACCCAGACACCCCAGGAGAAGGCTTCGTCGCTGCCGATGACCGGTATCTCGATCAGACCCTTGACGAAGTAGTGCTGCGCCTTGATGACGCACTGATCCGAGGAGAGCAGGCAGTCGGGGGCGTCGGCGAAACTCGGGTCCCAGACGTAGGGGGCGGCGGCGGAGTAGCTCATCGGCAGCTCGCCGTGGTGGCTGCCGCAGCACGTGCAGGTGAATCCGAGATCGCTGGTCATGGCGGGAGCCTAGCGATGCACTCGGACAGTCGCACTCTGCAGCCAAGACGCACGACTTGAACAGCGACGCGACCCCTACAGCGAACCCCGCCGACCCTGGGCGATCGGGCGGCCGCGGGGACGTCTCGCGGGGCGACGAGGGGAACCGGTGAACGTGCGACACAAGACGCGCGGAAGCCTCTTCGTCGCGCTGATCTCCGTGCTGGTTCTCACGTCCTGCTCGACCGGGGCCCCCGGCAGCGCTACGCGCGAGAGCGCCTATCCGTACTGGGAGAAGGGTGCCGGCGCCACCGAAGCGGCCGCGTTCATGAAGATTCAGATCCCCAAGGGCGCGACGGAGGTGAAGGGTGCCGTGCAGGTCAACCCACGCGAAGACGAGTACATCCTCTCCTTCCGTACCGGCAAGGCCATCGCAGCCCAGGTCGCCAAGGACCTGCACTCCGAGGAGCCGCTGGCGCCATGGGGCATCAAGTCGACACAAGAGTCCGAACTCTTCGAGCACCTTGGACTCGCAGAGCCGAAAACACTCAAAGATGCCCTTTGGGCGGGTGTCTGCCCGCCGTGTGTCAAGGACTACCGACGTCGCGACGTCGCGTGGATGGAGATTTACATCGAGAACATGGACTCCGAGCAAGCCCGGTTGTACCTCCACGCTTTCTGACCGCGACCGGCCGATGGCTCTCTCGGGCCTGTCCGAGAAAGTCCGCCATACCCGGGCGCGAAGGTACGGTTCAGGCATGAGGCTGACGGGTGAATCGCAGCGGCTGGCCAGGTTCGAGTGGAAGGGCAACCTCCTTCAGGGGCGCCTCATCGCCGAGGACGGGGGCGACGCCGTGGAGGTGCTGAGCGCCGATCCGGTGAGGGGAACGGCGAAGCCCACCGGCCGCCGGGTCCCGCTCCACGACGTACGGCTGCTCGCCCCGGTCAGCCCCGGGAAGATTGTGGCGGTCGGCCGGAACTACGCCGATCACATCGCCGAGTTGAGTCTGGACACGCCAGCCGCCCCCCGGCTCTTCTTCAAGCCGCCGTCCGCCGTGATCGGCCCCGGGGAGCCGATCCGCTACCCGGCCCAGTCGCACGAGGTGCACCACGAGGCCGAGCTCGCCGTGGTCATCGGCCGTACGGCCCGCGACGTCCCCGCCGAGCAGGCGCTGGAGTACGTCTTCGGCTACACCTGCGCCAACGACGTGACCGCCCGGGACATCCAGCGGGAGGACGGGCAGCCGTCCTGGGCGAAGGCGTTCGACACGTTCTGCCCGCTCGGCCCGTGGATCACCACCGACCTCGACCCGACGAAGCTCGTCGTGCGCTGCGAGGTGAACGGCGAGGAGCGGCAGTCGGCCGGTACGGACACCATGGTGCATCCGGTCGCTTCCCTGCTGGCGTACATCACGGCGGCGGTCACGCTGGAACCGGGTGATGTGCTCCTGACCGGTACGCCGGCCGGGGTGGGCCCGGTCGTCCCCGGCGACGAGGTCGCGGTGCACGTCTCCGGGATCGGCTCCCTCGTCAATCCTGTTATCGGCCGGTAGCTCGGATCAGGCTCGCAGCAGCTCGGCGAACTCCTTGCCGGCGGGCAGCTGGGCGTGTCCAGCCGCGCGGCTGAAGTCGGTCGCGTACTTCATGACCATGCCGGTGCGGTGTTCGTCCGGCAGCACCGTCAGGGCCTGTGCGGCGGTGCGGTACGCCTCCTCCGGCTCACCTCCGCGGGCGAGACAGGTCGCGCGGTCCAGGCGGATCAGGGTCGGGTCGAGGTACTCGGTGGGCGGGTAGAGGTCGAGGGCGCGGCGCTGGACCTGCCAGGCGTCCTCGTTGCGTCCCAGGTGCGTCCACGCGTTGCCGAGGTGCCAGAGGAACTGCCGCTCGGTGTGGCCGAAGGCGGGGTCGTCGCGGTCCTCGGCGGTCAGCCGGCCGAAGGCGTCCTCTGCCTGGCGCAGCAGCGGCAGCGCCTCGTCCCCACGTCCCATGCGGGCGAGTGCCCGGGCCTCGACGAGGAGGCCGCGAGTGGTGGCGGGGCCGATGGTGTCGCCCAGGATGTGGCGTGCTCGGGCGGCCTGTTCGTGGGCAGAGGCGGGGGTGCCGTAGTAGAGGGAGACGATGGCCGAGCGTACGGTCAACGCTCCTTCGAGCTGGTTGTCCCCGGCCTCCGAGGCGGCGAGGCGTCCGGTGTGGAACCAGCCTCGGGCCTCGCGGTGTGCCCCGAGGGCGGAGGTGAAGATCCCGGCCAGGGCCGCGAGTTGGGCCGCGACCCGGCAGAGGCGTTGGCGGTAGCGGATGGGCTGCCGCTGTTCCAGCAGTCGCTCCACCTCGGTGAAGTCGGCGAGGACATCGGCGAGAAGGCGGTGCGGTGGCACGGTTTGGTAGGCGTGCGCGTACTCGAAGGCCGTGGTCTCCCAGCGTTCCAGAGTCGCCGGCCCGACGGCCGACGATTCGAGCGCCAGGTCCATGCGCTGCCTTGCGGCGGCCATGACCTCCAGGGCCGCCTCCGTGATGCCGAGGGTC
The DNA here is from genome assembly GCF_040815545.1 of Streptomyces sp. LMG1-1-1.1. Classification (NCBI taxonomy): domain Bacteria; kingdom Bacillati; phylum Actinomycetota; class Actinomycetes; order Kitasatosporales; family Streptomycetaceae; genus Streptomyces; species Streptomyces sp. LMG1-1-1.1. The sequence goes on from NZ_JBFPNH010000098.1 coordinate 71,002, forward strand.
GTTCCGACGACAAGCCCGCGGATCAGGGTTCGCCGTTTCATCTCGTCCTCCTCCAGGAGCACGTTCGCCCCTGTCTCGGACGCGTGCTTCGGCTCTTGCTCTGTGCGTGTCGGTGGGGTGTCGGCGGTCGCTACCAGCGGCGAGGGCTCTGCTAAGGCGAGCAGCTTCTCGGCCGTCCAGCCCGGGAACATGCCCTCGAGCGCCTCGCACGCCTCGGCGCGCGGCACGCCCTTGATCTGTCCCGTGCGCCACCGGTCGTACTGCTTGCGCTGTGGTGTGACGTCGTCCAGGCGCAGGTCGGCGCAGACCTTGCGGAACTCGCGGCCGAACCGTGCGTATCCCCAGCCGCGTTCCCGTACGAGCCTGCCGAACACCGTCAGCTGTCTGTCGCCCACCGTGCCCCCTTCGCATGGACGCCGTCAGGCCCTCCGCCTGTACGCGGCGATTGTCGATCACCTACCCGCCCGGCGGCCGGGCAGGACGCACCCGAGTCCCAGAAGACCACGGCAGGACCCGCCGGGGGCCGGAACGACGAGATCGGGGCCGTAGGAAAGTCCGTCCGCCCGCCGTCATCGTTCGGTGACCGCGACGGCGCGGCCTCACGGCCACGCCTCGCCACCAGGGTCCGACATGCGGAAAGGCTGGGCAATGGCGTCCTCGGTTCCCACCTCGGTCATCACCACGAGCCTCATGGGCTGCCGTGGCATCCCCACGGCCGGCGGCGGCGCGCGCATAGCGCCGTCGCCCATGGACGTCTCCTTCGTCCGCGACGCCTCGCGGGTCTCTCAGGCGCGGCGGATCGGAACGGCCTGGCTGCGCAACGCGTGCCGGGTGCCCGAGGCTCGGGTCGACTCCGCCGAGGTGGTGATCTCGGAGCTCGTCGGCAACGCGATCGTCCACGGGACGAGCGATTCCGTGGGCCTGCGCATGCGGCGCGTGGGCGACGAGGTCCGCCTGGAGGTCGACGACGGTTCGCCGTCCGAGGTACCGAGACCCAGGCGGGCCGGGGCCGAGGCGGAGCAGGGGCGCGGCCTGTGGCTGGTGGACGCGCTCGTGACGGAGCTCGGCGGCAGCTGGGGGTTCACCAACGACGGCACGGTCGCGTGGTGCGTCTTCCCCGTCATGCGGGAGCCCTCTCCGACGAACCGGGGCCGGGCGGCATGAGCCAGGCGGTCAAGGCCCCGCCGTGGCGAGTCCCGCCCGGCGCCCGGGTCGTCGTGTACGCGTGTCTCTCCCCTGGAGCCGCCGCCCCGAAGGCACAGCCCCAGCGGGCGCTACGGCACGTGCTCCGGTACGTGAAGACGCGCGGCTGTACCGTGGCGGCGACCTACGTCGACCGGGCCGCCGTGCTTTCCAGCCGGGCGGACCGCCCCGAGTGGCCGAAGGTACTCGCCACGATCGAGGACGGACGGGCCGACGGGATCGTCGCACCGTCGATGGAGACGCTCTGGTTCCACCCGGAGGAACACGACTCGTTCATGGGGTGGCTGGAGAAGACGGGCGCGTTCGTCTCGACGCCCGATTCCCTCGCCGATCTGCGACGGCCCCGCCGGGACGGTTCCTCTCCCGAAAACACGGCGGCTCCCAAGGACACGGCGGTCGGCCCTCGGCCGGCGGCGGGATCGAAGCGCAGGCCCCGATGACCTTGGCGCCCAGAGCCACGATCCCCCGACGTCGGTTCGCCCGGTCGCGCTGGGCCCTCCGCCACCCCGTCCGGCTGCTTCGGCGCTACGGCTTCGGCTGGTTCCAGTTCGCGGTCCTTCTCGTACCGGTCCTGCTGGTCATCTGGGTCACCGTCGCCCGCGCCGACCTCCCGTATCCGTATCCCATCCGCTGATTCCCACGAGGAGTGCTTCATGACTTCCCGTTCCGTGCCCGAGTACCGGGTGACCCTGCCGAAGGAGCTTGTCGCCGACCTCGCCTGGCAAGCCGCCGGCCTCCCCGAGTGGCGGCTCGGCAACGACGGCATGCTCTCGCCCGGGACTGCCGCGCGATACCACGGGGTGCTGGCCGGCATGCCCCGCCTCGCCGAGTTCACCACGACCTGCCACCAGCTGCTCAGCGCTCCCGAGGGCGGGGGCTTTGCGGTCCTCGAACTGGCCGGGCTGCTCGACGCGGCCGACTCCGAGGAGGCGGGCCTGCGGGCAGTGACCGCGCTGCTCTCCTTGATTGCGACGCCGCTGCGGGCCTTCGACCGCTGGCCGCTGTGGCAGCCGCTGAGCACCAACCTCGCCATCGACCCGATGCATATCGACGTCGTGAACTCCACGCTCCCGCCGGACTACATCGCCCAGCTGTGCGTCCGCCCCGAGCCCCGAGGCCACAGCCTGATCTCGCAGGTCCGCCGCGCCGTGGGCCGGCTCGGCTACGCCGACGCCGAGCTCCTGACCCACCCGCGGTACGTCGACGGGTCGCTCTTCGAGCTCACGGGCGTCGGGGAGGAGTGGCAGCCTTTCCCGATCCTCGACGGCCTGCCGCCGTCGGAGGGCTTCGTCCGGTTCACGACCACGATGCTCGCGGACGCCGATCCCGCCGACCCGTACGTCAAGGCGGCTCGGGCCCTGGAGCGCGAACTGATTGTCGGCCAGCGCCGGTTCCTGCTCGGGCGAGGCGACCTGCTCATCGCCAACCAGCACCTGTGCTGCCACGGCCACGAGGCCCTCGGCGGCGGCCAGGAGGACGTACCCGAGGACGAGCGCCGCCTCCTCCTGCAGATCTTCCTCCGCGGTCAGCTGCGGCACGCGGCGACGCCGGAGGTCGTGGCATGACGCCCGTCATTGCGGGTGGGCCCGCAGCACAAGACACCAGACATCAGAGAGGGAAGCCGATGCTCGAATCCGTCAGCCACCTGGAAGAGGTGGCCCGTGAGTGGAAGATCAACCGCGAGGACGTCCTGCTTCTCGCGCTGAACAGCTGCGGGGCGCGCTCGCCGCTGGACAAGCCGCGGATGCGGTTTCGGCTGGAACTGGACTCGCGGCCGGCCGACCCGTCGTACCTGATCCTCTCCCTGGGCCGCGAGGACTCGCCCTTCGAGATCGACGAGCACGAGCTGCGCCTGCACGGCGAGCGGGTCGGCACGGTCGCCGGCATCGAGGACGACGACGCCGTCTTGGGCTACTGGCGCAACGGCACCAAGATGCTCACCCTCAACTCGAACCAGCGCTCCCAGTGCACCGGGTGCACCTTCTGCCCGAACACGCTGGAGGGCGCCTCGGACCCGGCGATCCGCGAACTCGACCTGCCCGGCTACTTCGCCACCCTCGCGGCGAACTCCGGCATGGCGGACCTGTCGGGGGTCGAGACCGTCACGGTGTGCACCGGCTGCTTCCTCTACGAGCACCTGGCCCTGGAGCACTTGGAGGGCGTGCGCGCCGCGATGCGCAGCACCGGCTGCGAGGGGACCCTGCACTTCCTGTCGTCGGTCCTCACCAGTGAGGAGGGCCTGGACCGGGCCGCCAAGCTCGGCCCGTTCCACCTGACACTGACGGTGGAGTGCTTCACCAACCGTGCGAACATCCTCAAGCAGTCCAAGGCCGCGCTGACGGTGGACCAGATGATCGAGACGCTCGGGGCGGCTAAGGAGCGGGGCATCACCACGGACTTCACCTACATCGTGGGCCTGGACCCGATCGAGGAGGCCGTGGAGAACCTGAAGCGGCTGGTGCCGGTGACCACGACGTTCCCGCGGTTCCAGACGTACCAGGCCCACAACCCGTACATGGATGTCTACCGCACGCCGGGTTCGGACACGATCGAGTGGAACCTGACGATGCGCCGAGCGGTCGAGGAGCTGTTCGCGGAGACGGAACTTCGGCCGCAGTGGTGGCAGAACTACCGCTCGCCATGGGCGTACACGTTCGCCGGGGAGCAGCTGACCGGGGCGCGGATCTGATGGCCAGGCGGGACGGCGGGGCCGTGAGTGTGGTGCGGGCGGTGCGGCTGTGGCCGGTGGCCGGGCAGCAGGCCGGTCTGCCGGAGGGATTGCCGGACGCGGTGGCCGCGGTGGCCCTGGACCCGGCGGGCCCGTCGTGGCCGGAGCACCGGACGCGGTTCGCGATCGAGGTGGTCGGCGACGGGGTCTCGGGCTGGCACGCGCCCGTCGGGGAGGGCGTGGCGCGGCTCGTCGTGGACACCCTCGCCGACGGGCTTGTCGGGCACGATGCGGCGGCGCCGCGCAAGCTCGGCTACCGGCCGCGGACCGGGCGGCACCAGCAGGGGGCGCACACCCGTCAGGCCGTGTCGGCGGTCGAGCTGGCGTGCTGGGATCTGGCGTCGCGGGCCTCGGGCCGGTCGGTGCCGGAGCTGCTGGGCGGCACGGTACGGGAGCGGGTGCCGGCGTACGCGTCCGCGCTCGGCCTGGACCCGAGCCGTCCGGAGGCGGTGAAGGCGGCGGCGTGGATCGCCGAGCAGGGGTTCTGGGGGCAGAAGTGGCCGCTCACCAAGGAGTTGCTGCGCCAGGGGCCGCGGGTCGTCGGCCGGGTGCTGGGGGCGCTGCGGGAGGCAGCGGGCGACGGCCGGTTCATGGTCGATGGGCTGCGCCGGTGCCGGCTGGACGAGGCGCTGGCCCTGATGCCCGTGCTGGCTGACCTGGATGTCGCGTTCGCCGAGGAGCTGGTGGAGCCGGGCGGGTTCGCCTGGGGCCGGGTGCGGGTGGCCGGGGCCGGGGTGCCGATGGCGGCCGGTGAGCACGCGGTCGACGAGCACGAGCAGATGCGGCTGCTGGCCGGTGGAGCGGTGGACGTGTGGCAGACCGATCCGGGCTGGTCGGGCGGGCTGGCCCGCTCTCTGCACACCACGGAGGTCGCCGCCGATCTGGGGATGGCGACGTTCCCGCACGGCGACCGGCTGTGGGCGGCGCTCGCGCTGGCCGGGGCGTGCTGCCGGGACAAGATCCCGGCGGTGGAGTGGCACCTGACGCTGGAGCCGCTGCGGCAGCAGGTGTTCACCGAGGCCGCCGTCGTCGAGGCGGGGCTGCTGCCGTTCGGGCCCCACGCCGGGCTCGCCCCGCTGCCGGTCACCTCCTCGCCTCTCCCAGCGTGGGAGGTCGGGTCGTGAGCGGCCGGGTGATGTGGTCCGGGGCGCGGGCGGTCTGCTTTGACCTGGGCGGCACGCTGGTGCGCCCGGAGCCGGTGGCGACGACCGGCCAGGTCGCCGAGGTCCTCGGCATCTCCTTGGAGGAGGCCCGCGCCCTGATGGGGCGGAGCGCCAAGCGTCGTCTGGTCACCCCGCAGGACCTCGCCCACGAGATCGCGGCCGACTTCGGGCGGCCTGGGCTCACCGGGCCGCTCACCGAGGTGCTGGAGCGGGCCCGGCGCCGGGCCGAGAACCCGCAGCTGTACCCGGACGTGCCGGACACGCTCGCCGAGCTGCGGGCGAGGGGCTATGCCCTGTACGCCATGACCAATGCGCTCGGTTCCTCAGTGCCCGAGCAGGATCCTCCCGCGTTCCGCGAGTTGCTGGACGGCGTCTTCTACTCGGCGCGCACCGGCGCGATCAAGCCCGAGCCGGAGGCGTTCGCCGCCGTCGAGCACGCCAGCGGGCTGCGTCCGGGAGAGTTGCTGCACGTCGGCGACTCGATGACCGCCGACGTACGCGGGGCCGCGGCGGCCGGCTGGCACACGGCCTGGGTGGACCGTCACCACACGACCGGCCCGCTGATGCCGGCCGCCCTCACGCTGCGCCTGCACTCCCTCAACACCCTCCCTCTGCTGCTGCCCGCCCGGGCGGCGGCGGAGACGATCACATCGGAGGTGGCCGGCTGATGGAGCCGTCCCGTACATCCCGTACGTCCCGCCCGGCACTCCCCCCTGCCCGCGACCCGCTGACCTCGTCCGTGCCGCTGTTCGACCCCAGTCAGATGCCGCTGCGCACCTGGTGCGAGGGCAGCCGCGAGGACGCGGTCACCGGCCTGGTCGCTTTCCCCGACTTCCACAGCCACATCCCTCGCTGTCTGGCCGCCGCCCTGGACGAGGGACGGCTGGTGGCGCTGGCGATCGGGGACGTCGACGGGCTGAAGGACCACGTGGAGCGGACGAACTCCACCAACCCGACCTCGTACGGCCACCTGGCCGGCAATGAAGTCATGGCGACCGTGGGGGCCACGACCCGTGTGTGGTTCCGCGAGCAGCCCTTCGACGCCGGCTGCTCGGCGACCTTCGGCGGCGACGAGGTAATCCTCGCCGCGGTCGTGGACGACGCCGCCCAGTTCCACCAGGCCCTGGGGATACTGCGGGACCGGCTCGGCGCCGCGCTGCCGGTGACGGTCTCCTTCGCCCTGATGTTCGTCACCGGCGGCGACCTGCCCGCGAAGCGAGAGCGGAGCTGGAAGCACGCCTTCACCGACACCCTGCTCGCGGCGGTGGACCGGACGCTGTTCACGCACAAGGCGGCGCGGCGCGCCGGGGGCGGCCAGGGCGGCATCATCGCCGTCACCCGCCCGCCCCTCCTGTCCGAGTCCGACCAGGCAGGGCCGGATCCGATGGTCCTGCTTCCGCTGCCGGCCGCGTCCGACGTCGTGCATGTGGTGGCCCGGCCGGAGCGGATCGGCGGCCGGGACTTCCTGCTGCTGCCCTGCCGCGGGCCGGTCGGCCAGCGCGGCGCCCAGCTGCGCGTCACCTTCCCCACCGGCAGCTCCAAGACCGTCGTCGCCTACGCGCTGCGCGGTCAGGCCGCGGTGCCGTACGCGGCCGTCGCCGACGGCGTGACCGGCGTGCCGCTGACGGTGCGGGGCCTGCGGGACCGCACTCCGCGCAGCGTGCCCGAGGACCTGGCCGCCGCCCTGGAGCGGGCTGGCCTTGACTGGACGGCGGTGCCCGCTCACGAGCAGGCGCAGATCCTCCACCTGATCACCGAGGCCGGCACTGAGGAGATCCGGGCCGGGCGGGTCACCGCCGCCGTGGACGCGGTCGCCGCGCGGAAGGGGGCGGCACGGTGACGGAGACCGCTCTGCTCCCCGGGCCCGCCGTCGTCGCGGGCCCGGGCGACTTCCCCGACTGGAGCCAGGCCGCCGCGAACGCCGCGGAACGCGTGCCGGGCGCGGCCGTCACGGCCGCGTGGCGGGCACTGAACTACCTGTGCGCTGCGCAGCTGTACCTGAACGACAACGTGCTGCCCGCCCGGCCGCTGCGGGTGGAGGACGTGAAGGAGGCGCCGAGCGGACACTGGGGGGTGTGCCCGCCAGTGAACTGGATGCTCGCCCACCTGGGGCCGCTCACCGCATGGCGGCCTCCGGGCAGTGAAGTCCTGGTCGTTCACGGCGCCGGCCACGCCGGGCCGTCGGCGCTGGCCCACGCCTACCTGACCAAGACTCTCACCCTGACCAGCAACGGACCGGGCTGGTCCGCCGACGACATGCGCGCGCTCGCCGCGGGCTTCCCCCACACCCGCGCCTACGGCGGGGAGATCACCCCGCTCATCCCCGGCGTGCGCTACACCGGCGGCCAGCTCGGGCCGGCGCTCGCCGTCGCGCAGGGCATGGTCCTGGACGCCCCGCACCGCCTGGTGGTCGCGTTGCTCGGCGACGGGGAGCTGGAGACCGGTGCTGCCGCAGCCGCCTGGACGGCCCGGCGCGCGCTGCTCGGGTCCGGGCTGCACGGCGCCGTACTGCCCGTCGTGCTGGCCAACGGCCTGCGGATGGGTGGCCCCTCCATCCTGTCCGGGCTCGACGAGAACGAACTGCGCGCGTACTTCACCGGCCTGGGGTACGAGCCGTTCCTCCACGACGGCTCCGACGCCGCCGGGTTCCGGGCGGTCCTGGCCGAGGTGTTCGCCAGGCTGCGGCCGCTCGGTGTCGCCCGGCCACAGCCGGTCATCGTCCTGACCATGCCCAAGGGCGCGACCGGCCCCGAGCAGGTCGCCGACCGCCAGATCGCCGGGACCCCGGCCGTGCACAAGGCCCCGCTGAAGGACCCCGCCCGCAACGGGGAGGAGTTCGACGCCCTTGCCGCCTGGCTGGCCTCGTACGAGCCGGCCGAGCTGTTCACCGACGGCGGGCAGCCGTCCGACCTCGTACGGCAGGCGCTGCCACACCCGCCGCCCCGGCCCCGCCCCGCCCCACCGGTAGCGCCGCTCGCCGTCCGAGGAGAACCGGCGTGGCCGCTGGTCAGCGCTGTGATCCGCGAGCGCGCCGCCGCCGGTTCGTTCCGCCTGTTCAGCCCGGACGAGGTCACCTCCAACCGGCTGCGCCTGGCCGACGCCGGGGACGACCGGCTGCCGGAATGGGCGAGCGAGATCCTCAACGAGGAGATCTGCCACGCCTGGCTCCAGGGCTACACGGAGACCGGCCGCGACGCGCTGCTGGCCACGTACGAGGCGTTCGCCGCGGTCAACACCAGCCTGCTCGTCCAGCACCTCAAGCACCGCGGCGCGCGGACCGCGACCGGCATGGGTGGGCTGGCGAACATCAACTACCTGATCACCTCGCTGGGTTGGCGCAACACCTACACCCATCAGAACCCCGGGCTCGTCTCCGCGATGCTGGAGACCGAGAACCCCACCGTGCACGTCTACACCCCGGCCGACGCCACCCGCGCGGCCGCGACCCTCACGGTCATGCTCACCGGGCGCGACCGGGCGAACTTCCTGATCGCCGACAAGCACCACACGCTCACCTTCCCGCCGGGCAGCATCCGCGAGGAGATGACCAACGGCGCCGCGATCTGGCCCCACCTGAGCCCCCCCGGCCCGGGAGGCCCGGATCTCGTCCTCGCCTCCGCCGGCGACGTCGCGGCGCGCGAGCTGTCCGCCGCAGCCGACCAGATCGCCGCCGCCCGCCCAGGCGCGCGCATCCAGTACGTGCACATCAACGACCTCACCGTCCTCGGCCAACCGGACACCTGGCCCGCCGCGCTGCCCGACGGCACCTTCGCCCGCCTGTTCCCGGCCGGCGTTCCCGTACTGCTGGCCACCGTCACGCAGGCACCGGCCGTACGGGCCCTGCTCGCCGCCCGCGGCGAAGCCGCCCGGGTCCGGGTGGTCGGCTACCGCGACCCAGGCCGCCCCCTTCCGTCCGTCGACCTGCTGGAACTCTGCGGCATGTCCGCCGCCGCGCTCACCGCCCAGGCGCTCTCGATGCTGAAGGAGCCGCGATGACCACCCCGCTCGCACCCGCCCCTGAGCAGCTGGCCGCCTTCGACCGCGACGGCCTCCTTATCCTGCGCGGCGCCGTTGCCCCCGAGGTCCGAGACCGCGCCGCCGAGGCCGCCGTACGGCTTCTGGCCTCCGACCGCACCGTGGGCCGGGACCGCTCGGTCGACGGCAAGGACGGCTTCCGCGGCGTCATCGCCCTGGACGACGCCTTCCTACCGCTCGTCGCCAACCCGGCCGTCCTGCCCACCCTCGTCGGCCTGCTCAGCCCGAACATCCACCTGATGTCGAGCAACCTGATCGCCATGCCGTCCCTGCCCGACGAGCAGCGCACCATCCGCGTGCCGTCCCGGCACGGATGGCACCGCGACATGTCCTCCACCGTGGCCGACCTCGGCGTCGGACACACGCCCCGCCTGGCGATCAAGGTGGCGTACTTCCTCACCGCCCCGGGCCCGGACGCGGGGTTCACGATGTTCGTGCCCGGCAGCCACACCCGCACCGGACCCGTCGCCGTCCCCGAGGGGGACATCGACCCGCCCGGCGCGATCACTCTGGACATCGGCCCGTACGACGTGGTGCTCTTCGAGAACCGCACCTGGCACGCCGGCGGCCTGAACCGCTCCGGACGCGACCGGCTGGCCGTGATGATGCAGTACGGCTACCGGTGGCTCAACGCGGTCGATGACCCCGCCCCCGGCCTTCTCGACCGGCCGGACCTGAATGCCGTCGAGCGACAGCTCCTCGGCGCCCGCGACCGCCACCCCGACGGCTCCGTCGCCCGCGAGGGCTCCGGCGCCCGTCCGATCACCGAGTGGTGGCAGCACCTGACTACGGCCCCGGCTCGTTGACCGATCACCCGCCCCTGACCGCACCCCCGCGAGAGACTGGACCCGTGACCTCCTCCACCCCCTCGTACAAGCCCAAAGAGCTGTTTGCGTCCACCGCGCCGTACTACGCCGCCTTCCGGCCCCGCTACGCGCCCGAGTTCTACACCCTGCTCGCCGACCGATTCGGCCTGGACGGCACCCAGCGTGTCCTCGACCTCGGTGCCGGCCCCGGCATCATCGCCCTCGAACTCGCCCCGCTCGTCAGTGAGGTCGTCGCCGTCGACCCTGAGAAGGGCATGCTCGAAGAGGGCCGCCGCCTGGCCGCCGAACGCGGCATCACCAAAATCACCTGGCGCGAGGGCGACTCCACCACGCTCCCGACGATGGACATCGGGCCCGTGCTCCTCACCGTCATGGGCGCGGCCTATCACTGGATGGACCGTGACCAGGTGGCCCGCGATCTCGACCGGATCATCGACCCCGGCGGAGCGATCGTCCTCGCCTCCGGCGGCGCCCCCGGCGACCTGGAGCCCGCCCCCTGGCTGCAGGTCGTCGACGAGGTCCGTACCCGCTACCTCGGCCCCGACCGGCGCGCTGGCTCCGGCACCTACACCCACCCCAAGGAACGCCACCAGGACGTCCTCGCCCGCAGCCCGTTCTCCCAGGTCGAAACCGCGCGCTGGGACCACACCATGACCCGCACCGTGGACGAGGTCATCGGCTGGATCTTCAGCCTCTCCTACTCCAGCCCCGCCCAACTCGGCGAGAAGAAGGACGCCTTCGAGCGGGACCTGCGCGTGGCCCTCCTCGACTTCGCCCCGTCCGGACGGTTCGACGAGGTGATCCGGACCGAGGCGGTCATCGCCACCAGGCCCTGAGTGACGCTGGAGAGCCGCGGAGCCCCGCTCTACTCGTAGCTGGTGGCTGCGCGGAGGGCTCGGGCAAAGGTCCAGTCTCCGTCAGGGGGGATCTGCTCTCCCCCTTGGCGGTACGCACCCGGGGAGTCGTTCACCCACGCTGCGAGTGCTTCGAGGAAGTCGTCCAGAGTGTTGTTCTCCCACTCGTGGCCACGGGCACGGAACTCTTCGTGCAGGTCACGCAGGAAGGTGACCAGCTCTTCACGGCTGCGCGGTTCGGGGAGCATGGCGACAACGTACCCAGCGTGATCGTTCAGGATCCAGGGGCCATTACAAGATCAGCGACAGAGTCGAACCCGGCGACCGTCCACGGTGGAGCCGCTACGACACCGCCGTCTCGCATGAGCTGCACCTCTGTACAGCCTGCCGGCCGGTGTTGCCCGCTGTCGCGGTCGCCGGATGGGTGACGTTCAGCCGGTCCCAGAGCCCGGACGGCGGGTCCGGAATCCATCCCCACCGAGGTGCCTTGATGTACTCGTCCTCCAGGTGAGTACAAGCCCCTGGCAGGTGCGCGTACCGCGTGGGCGAGATCAGGATGGTGTCCGCAGGGAAGCCCCGCCATTCCCGCCGAATCGGCGACGCGGGCCGCTCCGCCCTGGGCGCGGCGCCGTTCGCCGGGCAGCAGCAGCCCAGTCCCACGATGAGCTCGCATCGTTCGCAGAGTTCTTCCTTCACAGCCCCGCGTCCCCTTACGCCGTGCCGGTCGTCTCGATCCGGTAGACGATCTTCCCATCGAACTCGGCGAATCCCAGCGACTTGTAGAAGGCGCGGGCGACGGGGTTGTCGCGGTCCGTCATCCACTCGACGCGGCCGCACCCCGGGCGCGCGGCGGCCAGGGCCCGGAGTTCGTCCATGAGCCGGGCACCGATGCCCAGGCGGCGCAGGGTGTCGCGAACGTACAGCTCCTTGAGGAACAGGGAGTGCGTGGAGCCCGCCGCCGGCCAGAGGAAAGAATAGGCGGCGAGCCCCACGATGTCCCCGGCCTCGTCCTCGACCAGGAGAGCCGAGGCCAGCGGCGGGGCGCCGAAGAGCGCTTCCTCCACCTGTGCGCGCCGCTCCTCGAAGGGCTGGATCGTGGTCGATCCGTAGAACCGCTCGATCTCCTCGATCAGTTCGGCCACCGCGCGGACGTCGCGCTGCTCGGCAGGTCGGATCGTCACCGTCATGGACAACTCCTCGTTCTTCGTTCGTCGTTCACTTCGCACACCGGCTCCAACGCCCGGCACCTAGACGGCGCTACGGTTCGTCGTCTCATGGGGACTGCGCGGCCGGCTTGTACGCGTCCCACCCGCTCGCCCGCAGGGAGTCGTGGACGTGGCGGATCAGGTACTCCAGGTCCGCGCAGTAGACGGAAGGGTTCCGGTAGCCGCGGGCCGCGCTGAAGCGGTGCGGGAGGTAGCCGCCGCCGCAGACGTCCACCAGTGGGCAGCTCTGGCATTGCGCGGCGAGCGCGGCCCGGCCGTCTGCCCGATGCAGGAGCTTCGGGTGGCGCGACGCCTCGTCGAAGGAGTGCTGGAAGACGTCGAGCCCGAGCCGGGAGGCGCCCTCTTCGACGGAGCGCAGCGTGTCCACGGCTTCCATCGTCCCGTCGGACTCGATCACGACGCTCGTCGGCGGGGCCAGGCCGAGTGTCTCCACCGCACCGCGCACGCCGGAGCTGAGCGCCACGATGTCCTCCAGCATCCGGATGCTGTGCCGGTGCTCGGGCCGGGCGAGCCAGGCGTCGTACACCCGGCTCATCCAGAGCCCGTACTCGGGCATGTCGGGGTTGTCGCGGTGCGGCGGGTCGTCGTGGGTGGCGTGCGGAAGACCGAAGTCGATGACCGGCGGCTCGAAGGACGCGAGGTAGTCGTGGACTTCGACGGGATCGTCGGCCAGGTCCACGACGGCGAGGAGACCGGCGAAGAGGTGCGGCCGGTCCCGCAGCAGATCGATGCCGCGGACGGCGGCCGCGGAGCTGGACCGACCGGTGTGCGTCAGCCGGTGCCGGTCGTTCGCGGCCGGGGGCCCGTCGAGGCTCACGCCGATAACCACGCCGTACTTCTCGAACAGGTCGAGCCACGCCTTCGTGAGGAGCGTCCCGTTGGTCTGAAGCTCGAAGCGGACCTTCACTTCCGCCGGGACGCCTTCGCGTACGGCATCGAGGAGTTCGGACAGGTGCCGGCGTCCGGCCAGCAGCGGCTCCCCGCCGTGCAGGACGACGTGGACGGCCGGCAGGCCGTGCGCAGCGGCGTGCTCGCCAATGCGCCGGCCTGCCTCCCTCGCCACGTCCACATCGAGCCGGACGGGCAGGTGCCGCCACGACTGGTCCTTGGAGTTGAAGACGTAGCAGTAGTCGCAGTCGATGTTGCAGCGGTTCGCGACCTTGAGGATGAAGGTCCGAAAAGGTGCGGTCTCTTCGAGCGAGGTCATCGAGAGTCGATGCTCAGAACCACCAGGGCCAGATGAGAGACGCCGCGTGGGGCCCCTCAGCGAAGCCGTCCGCCTCGGACTTCTCCTCGTCGAGTCGTTGCTGTACGCGGGCGGCGATCCGTTCCAGGACAGCGTTGCCGTGGATGGAGTCAGGGCAGGTGGGCGGCGCGAGCACGGGCGTACGTGACGACATTCAACGCTCCTCGGGGTAGTGGTGCCGATAGCGGACCGGCACCGTGCGACGGCGGTTGAAGCGACAGACCGACTCGGCACCGTAGCAGTGCTGTTGTCGTCGGCGGCATACGGATTCCGGCCAGGTGGCAACGGTGCTATCAGGCTCGTGAGGCGAGCAGCTCTTCGAGCTCCCGCGCCGCCGCGCCGGCTCCGAGCCGCCGGTAGAGGGCGGCCGCGTTCCGGAGGGCATCCTCGGCCGGCGCCTGGTCCGCCGCGGTCCAGTCGCAGCGTCCGATCCCTTCCAGGGCCCGCGCCTCCTCCAGCGGAGAGCGGATCTCCCGAGCGAGGACGAGGGCCTGCTCGAAGTACCCGCGTGCTGCTTCGATGTCCCCGGAGGCGCGCAGCAGGGATCCCCAGTGGTTCAGCGCCTCGGCCTCGCCACTGCGGTCTCCCAGCTCTCGGTGGAGCTCCAGGCTCCGCCGGAACGCCTCGACGGCCTCCTCCCGCTCGCCGAGCGACGCACGGGCGGCGCCCAGCTCGCTCAGGGAAGCGGCCTCTCCGCCGCGGCTGCCGAGATCGCGGAACGCGCTCAGAGCCTCCTCCAGTATCCGGACCGCTTCGGTGGCGCTCCCTGACACGCGCTCCAGCGCCCCCAGGTTGCGGATGCTGTTCGCGCGACCGAACCGCTCCCCGAGTTCGGTGAAGCGTTCCAGCGCCTGGCCGTGCGCCTCCTGGGCACCGACGACGTCGCCCGTCAGCCTCCTCACGACGCCCAGCTCGTTGAGCGCGTACGCCTGGTGGGTCCGGTCGTCGAGCTCCTCGTAGATGTCGTACGCCTCGCGGTGTCGGCGCGTCGCCTGCTCGTACTCGCCCGTGAGGCGGTGTACGACGCCGAGGTCCCTGAGGGAGTTCGCCTCCCCGTACCGGTCGTGGAGCTCCCGGTAGATCGACAGCGCCTCGCTCTGGGCCTCCACGGCGGCGTCGAACCGGCCGGTCTGCCGACGCACCATGCCGAGGTCCGCGAGCGCGTTGGCCTGCCCGAGCCGGTCGCCCACCTCGCGGTAGAGAGCGAGGGCCTCGGTCTGGGCGTGGGCGGAAGCCTCGTTGTCGGCGGTCATGAGCCAGACGATCCCGGCCTGGTTCAGCGCGTCGGCCTTGCCGCGCCGGTCGCCCGCGGCCTCGTACTCCTCCACCGCCTCGTTGAGCGCCTCGACCGCCTCGGGATAGGCTGCCATGAAGCGCCGTACGACTCCGAGCTCGGCGAGCGCCCCGGCGAGGGCCTTGCGGTCGCCGGTGTGCCGGGCGGCGTCGGCGGCTGTCCGGTGGAGCCCGACGGCCTGGTCCCAAGGGCCTGCCTGCCGCAGGAACGGGGCCATGGCGGCGGCCATGCGGATGACGAGCTCGTGAAGGGCGAGACCGCTCGCGCGCCGAATGCAGGCGAGGACGTTGGCCCGCTCGTTCTCCAGCCAGCCGAGGGCCGCCGCACGGGACTCCATGCGCGGGGTCTCCACCGAAGCGGCCTCGTCGGGCCGTGTGGGTGCGACCGCGCCTCTTCGGACGAGGTGCTGGTTCGCGGCGGCGAGAGCGGCCAGGTAGTAGAGGCACACTCGCTGAACGGCCTGGGTCTGCTCCATACTGCTGCCTCCCTCGTCGGCGAGACCGCGGGCGAAATCACGTAACAGATCATGAAGCCGGTACCGGCTCCCCGGATGCTCGTCGATCATGTGGGCGTCGTACAGCGCGTCGAGCTGGCGTCGCGCCTCCGTCATGGTCACCCCACCGAGCGCGGCACCGACATAGGCGTCAAGGTCGGTCCCAGGGTAGAAGCCCAGTCCGCGGAAGAAGCGCCTGTGCTCCTCCTCCATGTCCTGGTACGACAGCTCGAACGTCGCCGCCACCGCCCGCTCCCCGGCCCGCAGCTCCCCCAGCCGATCCCGCGCGGCCAACAGGCGCTCGCGGAGATCCTCCGCGCCCCACGACGGGTGGTGCCGCAGCCGCGCGGCGAGCAGGGACACCCCCAGCGGCAGATACCCGCATAGCCCGACGAGCTCCGCGACCACGTCCCGGTCGAGCGACGCCGCCGGCCGCCCACTGAGCCGTACGAACAGATCGACAGCGTGATCCGCCGGCAGCGCCTCCACGGGCAGCACCACTTCCTCCTGCGCCGCCAGCCGCTTCCGGCTGGTCACCAGCACCAGACAGTCGCCCGCCCCCGGAAGCAGCGGCTCCAGCTGCCGGTAGCTGGCCGCGTTGTCGAGGATGAGCAGCGCCTTCTTCCCCGCAAGACCGCTACGCCACATAGCGGCCCTCGCCTCAGTGACCGCCCCCGCATCATCACCGGCCGGGATCCGCCCCGCAGGCACCCCGGTCGCCGACAGCAACGACGCCAGCGCCTCGCCGGCCTGCACGGGGCTCCGCCCGGTCGTGTGCCCGTTGAGGTTCACGAACAACTGCCCATCCGGGAACCGCTCCGCCAGCACATGCCCGGCGTGCACGGCGAACGCCGTCTTCCCCACCCCCGGCATCCCGTCGATCACATGCACCGGCAGCGCCTCACCACTCTCCTGCGCCGCCCGTACCGACCCCACAAGCGCCGCCAGCTCGGCGCCACGGTCCGTGAACGCCGCGGTGTCGCGCGGCAGCGCCCGCAACACGAGCGCGGCTCCCGGCGGTTCGGCTTCGTTCTGGGGCGCCGACTCGGGCTGCCGCACGGGCGTCCGTGAATCCGACAGGGCGGCCAACACCGTCATCACCACGAGCAGCCCCCCGAGCAGCACGAACGAGAACCAGGCATGCCTCTGCAGCCACCCCAGCCACCCCGGCCACTCCGACTCGGACACCGCGTTCGTGACCAGCCCCACGAGCATGGTCGTCACGACCCCGCCGGCGGCCACGACGGCGATCGAGATCCCGCGTCGAAACCTCATGCGTCAGCCGTCCACCCGCGAAGGGGATGCGTCTCCCCAACTGGCGCTGGCGTGTCACTCATGCGCCCCAGCGTCCCAAGGTCAACCCCCGTCACGAAACCCCCCGAGTTCGCCATCCAACCGCCCAAGGGCATCAGCGGAGACGACCTCGGTCAAGGGCACTGACGCGCCAAGGCCGGTCCGGATCCAGCCTTGCCGAATCACGAGCCAGTCCGCCCAGGAAACTCTGAGACCGCACACGATGAGGGAGCGAGAGCGTGGACGCGTCCGAACTGGCCGAACTCCGCACCACGTACATCTTCGGCCCCGCCGAGGGTTCCACCTGGGGCCTGACCTACGAGGGGATCGAGGCCAAGCTGCATGAGCGGGAGACGGATACGTTCGTCCGTATTGATGAAGGGAAGGAAGGTCCCATTCGCCGGTCCGTCATGCACTTCGGCATCACGGTCGGCGAGGAGGAGCTGGAAGGCATGGCCAAGCTGTCCCCGGAAGGCATCGCCATCGAGGACTGCACGGCCCTTGCCGCAGCGGAGTTCGTCGAGTGGCTGTGGGGCAGCGTCGTCCCGGATGGCAGCAGCATCACCTTCAACACGGAGTGGGGTCTGGAAGCCGACCTGCCCGACGCGCTCGTCCTCCACGTGCCCCGCCCCCGCCTCGTGGCCACCTTCCTCGCTCATCTCGAAGCCACCGGCGGGCTGGACTGACAGCGAGCGTGCTCCCGGGGATCATGGCCACGTGAGCGACATGCGAAGGGCCTGGGCGCCATGACAGAGAAGATCCCCCACGCCTCGGGCGACGAGGCTGTTCGCGAGGCCGGCCCAGTTGGTGCGCCGGTCATCCTGGGCAACGAGCCCGGCTCGTTCGCCTGGAGTGTGCTGGCCAAGCGCCACCCTGCGCTCATCCGGCAAGTGTGGGAGGCCTTCCCGTACGGCCGCCAGCAGCACGAGGCGCTCGACGCCCTGCTGGACGAGATCACCAACGGTGTCGTCCAACCGCTCGACCCCGCGGACCACGACCACGTGCGTTGGGCGGCCTGGGGGCAGGAGCACTTCGGGCGCTCGTGGTACGACGCCCCGTTTCTGTGGGCGGAGAGCTACTTCTATCGCAGGCTCCTCGGCGTGGTCGGGTACTTCGGTGCCGGTCCGTGGCAGGGAGTCGATCCCTTCGCGCCGTTCAAGAAGGCCGAACTGAGAGGCGGCGCGGTGGACGAGGAGCTGCGGGCCCTCGACGCGCTCGCGAGCGCCCCGGCTGAGGAGCGGGCCACGGCCCTCCTGCACGCTTCGCTCTGGGGCAACCGCGCAGACCTCGGCTTCCGCGTCACGGCGGGGGAGTCGGCAGTGGATGACGCCGCAGTCTCGGCCTTGGTTGCCGACGACAGCGCCACACTGTGGGAGCTCCTGCCCGCCGGCACATCGGCCACCGTGGCCGTGATGGCCGACAACGCGGGACGGGAGCTGATTCCCGACCTCGTCCTCATCGACCACCTCCTCGAACACAGGCATGCCGAGCAGGTCGTGCTTCACGTCAAGTCCTACCCGTACTACGTCTCCGACGCGGTGACCGCGGACGTGGTCGACGGCCTCCGCCGCCTCACCGAGGCATCCGGCGAAGCAGGCCGGATCGGCGGCCGACTCTGGAAGGCCATGGCGGCGGAAAGCCTGGAGGTCCGCACCCACCCGTTCTTCTGCGCTCCGCTGCCGTACGAGGAGATGCCCGAGGACCTGCAGAAGGAGTTCGCGGGGGCCGCGCTCACGATCCTGAAGGGTGATCTCAACTACCGTCGCCTGGTGGGCGACCGGCTGTGGCACCCGACCGTGCCGTTCGCCGAGCGCACGGCCTACTTCCCCGGGGCTGTCGCGGCGCTCCGGACCCTGAAATCCGACGTTATCGTCGGCCTGGAGCAGGGAACGCTGGACGCCCTCGAACGGTCCGGGGTTGTTTGGCGTACGAGCGGTACTCACGCGCTGATCCAAGTGCGCCCGTAGATCTGAGAGCGCGGGTCGACTCCGTATCGCTCGGCGACAAGGGATACGACTCCGACCCCAACCGCCGCGAACTGCGCAGGCGCCGGATCCTTCCGGTCATCTCCCGCAGGAGCGCCCCGAACACCGAGGGACCGGGCGAGCTCCGTTGCGGCGTCGAGCAGACCCTGCTCCACCAGTTCAAACGCCTCGCTGTCCGCTGGGAACGCCGTACCGAACTCCACAACGCCTTCATCTCCCTCGTCTCCAGCCCCCATTTGCTGGAGGCGACTCAAGAAGTGGGGCGGCGGACCGGCCTCCCCTCGGAAGCATTCGAAATTCAATCAACGCGCCGTCACTCAATTTCGATCTTGAGATACAGATTGCGAGACTGTCGCGCTTGGGTGACCTTCACAACAGCCCGTCCTGCGTAGATCACACTTTCCTCCTTGTACGATTAGGCGTAGACAGCGTGTGTCGGCCGACCGCCGCGCACCTCAAGCGCAAGCTCCTGGCTACTAGCGCCTCGCGGGCTGGCAGTGAACACCTCAGTGGCATTTCAATGGAGCGACGATGCGTTGGCGTAGGGACCCTTCACGGCGTGCCCTCGTGAAGGAATGTGAGAGTCTGCTCGCCGATCTCCCTGTCCCAGCTCCTTTCAGTGTCGAGGCGCTGGTGCGAAACATGGAGGGCGCGTTGGGGCGTCAGATTCAGCTAGTGCCACTGGATGACGCCGATGGGGGTCTGGGCACGGCATGCGGCCTCCGGGTCAAAGCGCCGGAGTTTACGATCATTCTCTATCGCCGCCGTTCAAGTCGCAATCAAACCGAGCACATCATTCTCCATGAGCTCGCGCACGAGTGGCTGAACCACGGTACCTCCCTGACGGATTCAGAGATCGAGCGATACGTCCCTGAGCGCATTCGCCAGGAAGTCCTTCGACGTTTCCCGTCGGCTCTGGTTCAAGGGCGCGTAGATTTTGGCAGCCCTGAGGAAAAGCAAGCCGAGCTTTCGGCTTCATTGATCAAGCGGCTGGCACGCCGTCAGTCCTTCACGGGAGATGACATGGTCAGCCTCCTGGAGCATTCACTTGCTCACCCAGTCGCTGCTCCACCGCGGCGTCGACTCTAGCCGCGATCGGCTGGCGACTACTGAGGCATAGCTCCTGGCCTTACGACTTCCGCCGTATCGTGCAGTCCACCTATTGACAATCGAGGCTGCGGCCGACTGGCCTTCCGGCCGGCGAAACGTGCAGCCGGGGCAGATACTCACTGGTTCAGTGTTCGACTACATCAAATACCTTACTGCGGCCGTGATGACCCTCATCGCCGTATGGCGATTCCCTGCAGTTCGGTACGCCGACGCTCACCGCCGGGCGCTCTGGGGCGGTTACGCGGGATTCGCCGTAGCGCTCTGGCTCTACACGCCAGCAGTAATGGATGCGGTGGATCGCATTCCTGTGGTGGACCTGAGCGCCCTACTCAGGCACTTTGCCAGTACCGCAGCGATCATCGCGGCCCTGACCTACGTCGCCACCAGCTACGGGAAGAGCTCGGAGACGGTCGTACCCCGGCACGTAGCGGTCTCCCGCTGGATCGCCCGCGCGTCCTACGGGACGGGAGCGATAGGCGTCACTCTGCTCACGGTCCTGTTTTTCACGGTGGTGGACCGCGACAAGCCGAGCCAGAACTTCCTCATCGACCACGCTGGGCAATGGGGAGTCTCGGTCTACATGACCGTGTTCTACTTCTTCCCGCTCATCACGACCGCAGTCTGCGGCTACCAGTGGACGAGGGCGGCGCGACGGGTCGAGGACACGAGCATGCGTATCGGGCTGGGCTTGATGGGGATTTCCATGTGGATGGGGCTGACCCACACATTGGCGCGCATCGCCATCCTTTGGGCTGCGGTCGCGTTCCCTCTAAGCCCCTCCATGGTCCGGCTCCTGGTCGATGCCACAGTGATATGGATGAACCTGCTCTTCCTGATCGTTGCCGTAGGTGCGAGCATTCCCACCACCCGCGCGGCGGCGGCCCGGTGGAGAACTTGGCGCACCCTGTACAGGACTTACCCGCTCTGGTTCGACCTGGTGGACGCGTTTCCCGGGACGAGCCTGTATCCACCAGGGCGGCGCCTCGCTGAGCTTAGGCACATACGCGTCCCCATCGATGTTCGCCTGGACCGATGGACTCAGGACATTGCTGACGCTTGCGAGAAGCTGCGCTATTACGCTCCGCGGGACTTGATGTTCGCCGCCGAGGACATCACTGCATCGCACCCCGACCCTGAGCCAGCCGCGGAAGCGTACTGGATTAAGGCCGCACTCCAGGCCGCTGACAGCTCGCAAGCCAACCCGTACGCCACTGCCCCCCTGAGAGAGAAGCCGTTCGTGGACACCGATAGTGAAGCGGCGTGGCTTGCGCGAGTCAGCGCGGCTTATTTGCATATCACCACGAATCAAGCTCGGGAGCTTCTCCTGCACTGCATGCAGGTGGAATCCGAACCGGGTCTCTAGCCCGCTCTTAGATTCACAGCCTGGTTTCTCGGTTTAAGCACTATTTCCTGGCGAGCGAAACAGGCTGCATAGCGATCGTGATGGCGGGCCGGTGAGTGAGATTTGGCACCGTCCGCCGCATGAACTGGGCTGGTATCGTGGGTCATGCGGACTGATAGGTCTTGCTCCGCCTCGTAAGTGCACCCCCGGCCTGCGACGCACCTCTACTCCCGTCGCCACATGTAGCCGGGCAGTGACGCTATCCGGTCTGGATGGGCGTCCGAAATCTCAGCAATCTGGAGTTCTCGCATGTCCAACCGCCGCACGGGCCTCATCCTCGATTTCGGAGGCGTTCTCACCACTCCGCTGCTGCCCGCAGTGCTCGCGTTCGAGCAGCGCGAGGGCCTCCCCCAGGGCGCCTGTCTCACGGCCCTGTACAAGGACGAGGAGGGCGTCCGGATCACCAGCGACCTCGAGCGCGGAGCGGTCTCCCAGACTGAGTGGAACGAGTTCGCCGGCAAGATGCTGGGCGTGCCAGCTGACAACCTGATGGGCCGGATCTTCGGCGACCTTCGCCCCGAGCCGCTGATGATCAATGCGGCTGCTGCGGCGAGGCGGGCCGGGATCAAGGTGGGCATCCTGTCCAACAGCGTGGGACTCACCCCGTGGGACCTGTACGCCGGCTACGAGCTTGAGCGGCTGTACGACGTCGTGGTGATCTCCGAGCAGCACCTGCTGCGCAAGCCTGACCCGGAGCTCTTCGAGATCACGCTCAAGCTCATGGAAATGCCCGCCGAGGAGTGCGTCTTCGTCGACGACACCGAAGCGTACGTTCAGGTAGCAGAGCAGCTCGGCCTCGCAGGGGTGCACAACCAGGACCCCCGGCAGACGGTGGCCACTCTCTCCGAGATGCTCGGCGTGGACCTTACGGCGTCGTAGACCGGTGCCAGACGCGCGGCGGTCCGACCGGTCTCGATATCGAAGTGAGCCGCCGACTCTGCTGTCCCACACCTCGGTACAGCAAACTCGCCCAGGGCGTCGACGCTCGCCCGCCTGGGCGGGCGGTCATGGCGGCAGTGGACGCGGAGGGTGAGCCAGCCCCCGCCCTCGGCGCTGGAGCGCCATGAACACAAACAGCGAAGGGACTACGGCGATACCCCGGCAAGGGGTATCGCCGTAGTCCCTTCGCTGTTTCGGCCACTTACGCGGCTGCGACACAGCTCGTACCGGCCCTGGTGCACGCGCGGTCGATGCCAGTATCAGACGCCAAGCCGACAGAGCGGAAACGCCTCATACGGGCCCAGCTCCGAGGAGCACTCGCCGACGGCGTCACTGCCCGTCCTGCACCTCGGGCAGCTTGTGCTTCAACTCTCCGACGAGCTCGTTGATCTTGGCCATCATCTCGGCAGACAGGCCCCCGCCGTTGCCGCGGGCAGCCAGGCCGAGGATCTGCCCCCTGTGAATGGAGCCGAGGAAGCGGAGTGCCTCCAGGAATTCGCGGGCCGCGGGGTCGACCTCGGCATCGTCCTGGAAGAGGGCCGCGTCGACCTGAAGCGCCTCAGCTAGGCCGGCACGCACCACATCAGAAGCCTCCGTGGTGGCGCCCGCACGAAGGGCGGCGATGTCGTCGTCGGTGACGGCTGCCATGCCGGCATGCTCGTTGACGATCCGCGCAATTTCCTCATCGGAGGGTGCTTCTTGGCCAATGTATCCGTGCTGCAGGAGATAGTTGATCTTCTCTCCCACCGTGCGGGGTGCGGACGCATGCTCGTCGCGCGAGGCCGTGGGGCGAAGCCCGAACGAGCAGTCCTGGGCGGCCAGCAACTCCTCTTCGGTCACCCCGTACGCCTGTGCGAGCGGTTGCACGTAAGCATCACTGAGCCGGCGCCGGCCGGATTCGGCGTTGCTCACCGGTACGCGGCTCGCGCCGATGATCGCAGCGGCCTGCGCGACGCTGAGGCCGGCGTCGCAGCGCAGGAGCTGCAGGTCCGGCGGACCGTCGTGGGGGAAAAGGACATCAAGCGACTGACCGAGCGCCACTGCGATTGCGGGGAGCTTCTCGCCCTTGGGGAAGTCCTGGCCGCTCTCCCACCGCGCGACCGTGGGGGCGCTGACGCCCACCATCTCGGCCAACTCCTTCTGATGGAGGTCCTTGCCTCGCCGGACAGCACGCACGCGGCTGCCGTCGAACTGACGTGGCACATGAACTCCTGCGGGGTGGCGATCGGGCCGGTGGTGGCGGCCTCTAGGGCAACTGTAGCCCAGGCTTGATACATCTGCGCAAGTGACGTACGTTTCCGTATCGCACCTGCTGGCCGGGCTCCGGCTCTCTATGGTGCCAGCCCTGGGGGACCCCTATGCATGTTGCGTTGTCGCGGCCATCCGCGCAACGCGCCGTCGGATTCGGTACCAGTCGTTGCCAGCCGGTCGCGGGAGCACTCTCCCGCGACCGACTGTCGCGAGCCGGGTGCGACCTGTAACGAGCTAGGGATGGACTTGCCGCAGGTGTCTACGTATGTTCGTCGTCCCTCGCCGGGCGGCGCCCCGGGGAGGGGTGGAACGAGCATTAGAGAGGAGGTGGGACGAATGCGAGCGCACGGCCCGTGACATGGCTCGGCAATGAAAAACCGGCGCCCGGGAGCTACCAACTCCCAAGCGCCGGGCTGGCACCCCGAGAGGTGCCCATACGCATCACGCGGGCGGCGGGGCTTTTGCACGAGAACCGCCGCACCGCGCTCCTACGAAAAACGGAGTATCGCATGCTCGCCATGCCGAGCGGAACCCTGGCCTGCCCGGGTACCGACCGCCAGCACCGCCTCGCGGCCCAGCTCGCCGCCATGATCCCGGGCGCGGCCACCATTCGGGTCAGCCTCAACGACCCGAAGCAGAGGTGGCCCCACCTGCACGCCACCGTGACGGACGAGGCCGGGAAGACCCTGGAGCCGAACCGTACGACCGTCAGGGTCGCCGCCCGCTGGATCCTGCGAGTCTGGCCGGAGGCGAACTGGGACCGGCCGCACGTCTTCGACCTCTCCGATGCCACTCTCACTCGCAGCGACCTGGTCGCCGCCGGTCGGGGCCGCTGACATGGCGCGGATACGAACCATCAAGCCGGAGGCATTCTTCTCCGAGTCGCTCGCCGAAGTGCGCGTCGAGGCCGAGCGGACCTTCTTCGGACTGCTCACCCAGGCCGACGACCACGGTCGCCACCGCGACAACGCCGCGATCATCGCCGGGCTCCTCTGGCCCCTCCGCGCCGAACACACCTCGGTCCACGTCGAAGACGACCTCAACCAGCTCGCGACCGCCGGCCTGATCTGCCGGTACACCGGCTGCGACGGCCGCCGGTACCTCCACATCGTGACCTGGTCCGACCACCAGAAGATCGACAAGCCGAGCCAGTCGCGCCTGCCCTCCTGCCCGCAGCACCAGGCCGCCGACCGGTGCGCCCCCTGCAAGGGCTCCTGCACCAAGCGGACCGAGGGCTCGTCCACCGCTCCCCGAGGACTCGCCGAGACCTCGCCGAACGCTCCCCGAGCCCTCGACCTGCCCGCCAAGACCACCTCGACGCCTTCCGGACACGCGGGTGGGGCCTCTGCCGACCGGCAGGAAGTCGCCGACAGCGGGGGCGGTGCCCTTAGTCAGACCGGAACGAAGAGCGCAGGTCAGGGGGCACTCTCCGAGCACTCCCCGAACCTTCCCCGAAGCCTCGGAGAGGGCTCGGCGCCTGGATCTAGGATCTTGGATCCTGGATCTCTTGTCCCTACGGGGCGCACGGCGCCCGCAGCCAGCGTCTCGGCCAACCAGCTCGTCGGCGAGTACGTCGCCGCCTGCGACGAGCGCCCGCCCAGCGACGTGATCGGACACCTCGGCCGGATCACCAAGAAACTCCTGGGCGAAGGCATCGCGTCGGAGCACATCCGTGCCGGGCTGGCGAATTTCGCGGCCAACCCCAAGCACCCGAGCGTGCTGACCAGCATGGTCAACGAGGCCATGAACGCCCGCTCCGGCGGTTTGGCTCGGCCGGGAATCCGGCCTAACGTGCCCGCCCATCAGGCGTGGACCAACCCGTCCAACGCCGCTGCCGCCTACGCCGAGGAGCTGTGATGCGCACCCGTCACCGCGAACCGCAGACCCTCGGTGAGGGAACCCTGGACCGGATGGCCCGGATCCTGGCCGCCCGCAACATCGACCCCGGCACCGTCGCCGCACCGGCCCAGGAGCCCGAGCCCTTCTCCCCGCTGGAGGCACTGTCGGCCGGGATGCCCCCGCGCTACCGGGCCGCCGTCGCCGATCACCCCCAGGTCCTGGCCTGGGTCCGGACCGTCGCCGAGGCCGCCGTCGCTCCCAACCAGGGAGCCAGGCGGCAGGTCACCACCGGTCCCAGCCTGCTGATGGCCGGCGTCGTCGGCGCGGGCAAGACGCACCAGGCGTACGGCGCGGTCCGGCAGCTGGTGCAGAGCGGGGTTGGCGTGCGCTGGCGTGCGACCACCGCCGCCGACCTGTACGCCGACCTGCGGCCCCGGCCCGGAGCCGACAGCGAGCGGGAGCTGGCCACCGTCAGCCGCTGCCCGCTGCTGATCATCGACGACCTCGGCGCGGCCAAGGCCAGCGAGTGGGTCGAGGAAGTGACGTACCGGCTGATCAACCGCCGGTACAACTACGAGCTTCCGACCCTGATCACCACCAACCTGGCGATCAGGGACCTCCGGGCCCACCTCGGCGACCGCGTCGCCTCCCGGCTCGCACAGATGACCACCCGGGTCGAGTTCGAGCAGGTCGACCGCAGACGCCCCCGCCTCGCGGCCTGACCGCTCCAGGCCGCCACGCCGGGCCGCGCCTTCTGCGCGCCGCCCCGAGCCCTTCCCCGACCCAGCGCGCCTCTCCGCCGACGCCCCGCGCGCGGAGAGCGATCGGAGTACCCGCATGACCAGCACGACGCACAGCCCTGTCCGCCACCGGTCGCTCGGCGACCACACCTGGCGGGACCAGGCCGTCTGCCAGAGCACCGAGTACAACCCGGTGGACCCCGAGATCTTCTTCCCGGACCCTGATGAGACCGACAAGATCACCGCAGCGAAGGCGCTGTGCGGCCAGTGCCCGGTCCGCCGCGTCTGCCTGGACGCCGCTCTGGAAGCCGGCGACACCGACGGCATCCGAGGCGGACTGACCGAGGAGGAGCGCGGACCTCTGCACGAGAAGATCGCCCACCGCCTCGACTACAGCCGCGTCAACGACACCATCGCCGGTCGCGACATCCACCTCACCAAGGCCGAGCGCCGCGCGGTCATCCGCGCCGCCTACCGCCACGGGGTGACCGAGCAGCGCCTGGCCTGGCTCCTCAAGATCACCGAGGAGCACGCACAGAAGCGGTACCGCGAACTCCGCCGCGCCCTGCGCAACCGAGACCTGAACCAGGCCGAGACAGCCACCGCCTCGTCCGAGGCCGGCGGCGAGCACCTGAGCCGCGACGACTTCGGGACGGCGGCGTGATCGCCACGACCGCGCCGAAGACGGCGCACATATCCGGCTGGGACCGTACGGTCGTCATCGCCCTCGGCGGCGCGGGATGCGCGCTGTCGTACGACGCGCTGCAGCAGATGGCCGTCGCCATCCACATCCGAGGCTTCCTCACCTACCTCTTCCCCCTGGTGATCGACGGGTTCATCGCCTACGGCGTCCGGGCACTCCTGGTCCTCCGCGACGCGCCGCTGCGCGCCAGGCTCTACGTCTGGACGCTCTTCGGCACGGCCACCGCCGCCAGCATCTGGGCCAACGCACTCCACGCGGTACGGCTCAACGAGGACGCGGTCGCCGGCACCGGCCTCCGGCTCGGGGACACGGTGGTCGCGGTGCTGTCCACCATCGCCCCGCTCGCCCTGGCCGGAGCGGTCCATCTCTACATCCTCATCGCCCGGGGGCCGGTCAAAGGCAGTGACCGCGAGGACCTCGGTCACCTCGGTCACCCCGGTCACCTCGGTCAGGGTGACCGGCGCGCCGCCGTCGAGGTCACCCGGACTGACCGGGTCGGTCAGAACCGGTCGGCGGTCGGTCAGGGCAAGGCCGGTCAGCCGGTCACTGCCCTGACCGGCCAGCCGCCGCTGTCCCTGGACAAGCAGGCTCCTGCCTCCCGGTCACTGACCGGGGACAGCGCCCCGGTGGGCAGCAGCAACCCGGTCACCGACGACCGAGGCCAGTCGCACGAGGCTGCTGACCTGCCCGGACAATCGGACACGGCACGGCCAGTCACTGACCGCCCCGAGGACACCGCCCCGGTCACCGGCGACCAGGACACCCCGGCGGCGGTCACCACCCCGCCGGTCACTGACCGAGAGGCCCGGACACCCGGTGACCGACGGCCCGACCCGGACACCGAGGAACTGCTGAAGATCGCCCGGTCAGCGGTCAGGGCCGAGGACAAGTTGACCCGCAAGGTGGTCGCCCAGGCGATCCGCGGTCAGCAGATCCCCCTGTCCAGCGACACCCTGACCGCCCTGATGGCCCAGCTCCGCGCCCAGCACGGACAGCCGGTCACCTCCGCCCGGAACTGACCGGACACCACGGAGCGGGTGACCGAGCCGGTCACCCGCTCCGGACACTCGCCCCGCCCCCCTCCTGAGCAGAAGCGGAGAACACCCGATGCGCACCCACCCGGCCACTCCCGCCGAAGTCGACTCCTGGCTGGCCGTCCTTCACCAGCGCGGCCACCTCCACCGCGCCCAATCCGGCCCCGACACCACCTGGATCGTGCAACAAGAGCAGCACGATCGCCCCTGGACCCTGCACCACCCGGTCCTGGCCATGGACTGGATCGAGGAACTCGTCCGCGAAATCCAGCAGCAGGATCCGGAGACGAGCCGATGACCACCGACGACCCGGTGGTGACAACCGCCGGACATCAGCGTGACCCCATGACGGCACCTGGCGGAGCAAGCTATCGCGTACGACGGTCCTACGGCCCGTCGCACGCACTTGCCCCCGCCCAGGAGGGCGGGGGAAGCCCGGCTGGTTCCCGAGCGAGGGCGCTCGGGAACCAGCCGGGCAACCAGCACCAGGGGGCGCCGGTCACCGGGGGAGAAGCAGACGAGCCCGCCGACCGCGAGCAGCCGAGCCCGAGCACGCCCGCCTTCCCCGACCGCAAGCCGCGCCGCCGCAGCCGCAACCCGAGCGAGCGCACCCGCAAGACCACCACCCGCCTCTCCGACACCGAGAAAGCCGAGATCGTCGCCGCCGCCGCGCAGCGCGGCGTCACCGTCGCCCGATTCCTCGCTGCCGCCGGCCTCGCCGCCGCCCGCGGTTCCACCGCCCTGCACACCAACGAACAACTCGACGCGGCCATCGACGAACTCGCCGCCCTGCGTACCGCCCTGGCCCGGATCGGCAACAACATCAACCAGATCGCCTACATCCACAACGCCGGCGGACAGCCCCGCCCCGGCGAACTCGACCACGCACTGAACGTCCTGACCCGGTCGCTCGGCCGCCTCGACGACGCGGCGAACGACCTGGTGAACAGGCGGCTGTGATGGTTCCCGACATCGGACGTGGCTCCCGCACCCACGGACTCCTCGTCTACCTCTACGGCCCCGGCAGGCGCGAGGAGCACACCGACGCACACCTCATCGGCTCCTGGGACGGCTTCGCCCCCGACCCTGGCCGTGACACCGACCCGCAAGTCACCCTCGCCCGCCTCACCGCAGCCCTCGACCTCCGGGTCAAGCAGGCCGGCGACCGCGCGCCCGCCAAGCACGTGTGGCACTGCTCGGTCCGGACCGCCCCCGGCGACCGGCGGCTCTCCGACGAGGAGTGGAACGCCGTCGCCCAGCGCATCGTCCACACCACCGGCATCGCCCCGGACGGTGATCCCGACGGCTGCCGGTGGATCGCCGTCCGCCACGCAGAAGACCACATCCACATCGTCGCCACCCTGGTCCGTGGCGACCTGCGCAATCCCCGCCTCAACTACGACTTCAACAAGGCCCAGGCCGTCTGCCGGCGCATCGAGGAGGAGATGGGCCTGCGCCGCCTCAACGCCGGCGACGGCACCGCAGCGAAGAACCCCACCAGCGCCGAGAAATTCAAGGCCGAACGCACCGGCCGCCCCGAGACCTCCCGCGAGACGCTCCGCGAAGCCGTCCGCCAGGCCGTCGCGGGAGCGAACGACGAGAAGGAGTTCTTCACCCGGCTCCGCGAAGCGGGCCTACGCGTGAAAGTGCGCCACGCCCCGTCCGGCGACGCGCTCGGCTACAACGTGGCCCTGCCCGGCGACCGCAACCGCCACGGTGAACCGGTCTGGTACCCAGGCTCCAAGCTGGCCCCCGACCTGTCGCTTCCGAAGATCCGCCTCCGCCTTGCCGACGGTACCGCCGAGCGGACAACGCCTTCAGCCGCCGACGGCCGGGCGGACTGGTCCCCGCCCGCCCGAGAACGACGCAGCGCCACAGGGATCGCCGAGCGTGCCGCCGTCCTCCTCGACAGCGACGACGACGAAGCCGCCGCCCAGCTCGTCGGCGTCGGCGAACTCCTGGACGCGGTCGTCCAGACCTCCCCGGCCGGCACACGCGCCGAGCTGGCCGCCGCCGCCCGAGCCTTCGAGCGGGCGACTCGCAGCCACGTCCGAGCAGAGCGCGCCGACACTCGGGCGCTCCGCTCGGCCGCCCGGGGCATCGTCCAGGCCGGCAGCGCGCTCGGCCGGGGCGAGGACGGCGGCACCACCGCCATGCTCCTCTCCACCCTCGTCCTGGTCACCCTCGCCGCCGCCCGATGGCACTCCGCCCGCAGTCACGCCCAGCAGGCCCAGGCCTCCCGACAAGCCGCCGAGCACCTGCGAACCGCCTACCGACAGGCCGTCGCCACCCCGATGCGAGTGCTGCACGACCAAGGCCGTGCCCTCCCCGAAGCCCGACGCCGGACGCACGAGGCCACCCTCCGCGCGGCCCTGCCGGAGCAGGGCGTACAAGCAGATGGCACGCCGACGAAGACCGACGCCCTGGTCGCCACCCTCGCCCAGGCCGAGCAGGCAGGCCACGACCCCGAGGCCCTCTTGCAGCAGGCCATCGACATGCGCGAACTCGACACCGCCGCGGACGTGAACGACGTCCTGGTCTGGCGCCTGCGCCGGATCGCCCAGCTCCCCGCCCACCCGAGCGAAGCCACCCGCCGCCGCCCCCAGACCGGCACCCGCCAGACCAAGACCTCGGCCAACCGCACCAGCGAACGGAACTCACCCACAGTGGCGCCCCGCCCTGCCGTCTCTGACCCGCGCGGCCGCCTACCGCGCCGCTGATCAGCGCGTACGGAAGGCCTGCCACCGACCGACCAGACTCCACGAAATGCCTGGACAGTCGGCTCCGTCGGCTGTTACGGATGAAAACAGGAAGCCCTCGACCGGGAGATGACGCTCGTGCCCAGAACCACCGACCGCACCACGGAGCCGGCACCCGCACTGCCCGTCCTCCCCACTGGCACCGACCCCCTGCTGCAACTCCAGTACGAGACACAGCCGGCCGACGGCCCCGGCGCGACACGCTGCGTCAGTCACCCACACGAACTCACCCTCGCCGGCATCCCCGTGATGTGCTCAGCCTGCCGGGCCCGACGCGACTGGCTGCTCATCAACCACGGCCGCAACGTCTGGATCCGCTGCCGGTGCAGCAACCAGTGGCTCGAACCCGAGATCATCCGCGCCGACTTCGACGCCCTGATCGCCGGCCCGTATGGCACGACCTACCCCACCGTCGAGCAGGGCCTCATCGCGCTCGGCTTCGACGGTGCCTTTACTGGCACCTATCTGGAGCAGGCGAGCGAGGCGATGCCCCATCTCCGTGAAGTTCGCTAGCGGCACACGCAATCCGGCGGAGTGCCCGGGAGCCACTGATCCTGTCTGTTCGTCACCGTAGCCCCTCACCTGGCTGGCCTTCCCAGCAAGTGGACAGGAGAGGTTTCCCTGCCCCAGCTCTGTTGACCTGACACATCCTGCATCCTGGCAACAGCGTGGGAAGAGGTATATCGCCTGTATCCCGATCCCAGCTGGGCAGGAACTCTCGAAGACTCACCAACCGCCTTCGTGGACCCCTTGCTTCCTTCTCGAGGAGCGATCAGGTCCGGGTCACCCTAACGAGCGGCGCAAGCGTTCCGACCAGCGGTGCCAAAGCGCGACACCCGGGTGTTCGGTCGTCACACGTGCTACCTCCTTGGCCGCGCCGTCTGCGCCGTTCTCCTCAGCCCAGCGGAACCAGTCGATGGCCTCTCGGTATGCGCCGCGCTGTTCGTGGGCCCGAGCTCCGGCCAGGATGGCTGCAACGTCGCCAGCCTCGCCGGCTTGCCGCAACCAGGACAGGGCTGCCTGGACATGTTCGGCGCTGCCTGCCTTTAGTTGTGCCCGGGCGACGCTCCGCATGGCCTGGGTGTTGCCAGCCTCTGCGGCCCGCAGCCGCCATTCGAACGAATTGGCGGTGTCCAGCTCCACCAGAGCAAGCATCGCCTCGATCTCCCCGGCCTTAGCAAGGGCGCCATACAACCGTATGGCCTGCCTTCTGAGCTGTTTGCGCTCAGCACGCTTGCTTTGGTCGCTCAGTTCTAGGCAGAGCCGGGCGGCATCCCACCGGGCGGTGTGGTCGCCCAGTTTCTCAGCCTGAAGAAGGTACTGCAGGGCGTCCCTCAGTTGCCCACGCCCCTCATGCTCCACGGCGGCGGCCCGCAGCGTTGCAAGATCCGGCTGCGTTCCCGCGTTCCGTGCGGCAGGGCTCGGATCGGTCAGTGCTGCGGTCTTTGGAGCGGCAGCCTTCGACTCTTTGCGCGTTGAGTTCCTTGGCGCGGCAGGGAGCGAAGTTACCCGTTCTATGGCCTCTTTCGGGAGAGGGCCGGCGGGTGCGGGCCTTGACGCAGTGGAGTCTCTTGGACCGGTCTTGGCCAGCACTGTACGGAGGCGTTCTACTTCGAGTGGCGCCTTGGGGTCCCCCTTCTCAGCGGCACGCTGGTACCAACTGAGGGCCTCTTGCTCTCTCGCCGTTTGCTCTAGGACCTCCGCCGCCTCGATCATGGCAGCCAGGAGCCCCTTGTCGGCGGCTGCGAGGAACTGGGATAGCGCCTCGGTCAAGCGGCCCTCTCCTCGATGCCAACGCCCCACCCAGTGCTGCGCTGTGGAGTTGTTCGCGGCCGCCGCTCGGCGGTACCAGTCGAGCGCCTGGGCCTGCTGGTTCGGGTCTTTGGCCAGCAGCTGGGCAGTCATTACCATGGCGTGGGCATGACCAGCCTTGGAGGCCTGCTCGTACCAGGCGAGGGCCTCCTGTTCCCGTTTTGCCCCCTGGTGCCAACTCGCCAGTGTCAGCATGGAGTTCACGTGGCCCTTGCGTGCCGCGGCTTCGTGATTGCGCATCAGTGCACCCTCAGTGTCGGGCGCCTGGGGTCGGATCAACGCGGTGAGACGGGCCACTGCCTGCGAGGCATCTTTATAGTCCTGCGCTGCGGCCCTCTCGTACCATTCGAGGGCGTCCGTCAGTTTCCCCGGCTCCAGCTCCAACAGTTCGCCCAGCCGCATTGCGGAGTGGAGGTCTCCGGCCTCGGCCGCCTTTCGATACAGGGCCGCAATCTGGTTTCGTTGCTCGGGGAAGTACTGCTCGATCAGCTGTGCCGCCTCTCGGGCGCTGTTCGGATTACCGGCCTTGGCCGAGCGTCGGTACCAGTGCAGGGCCTGCTGCACGTCACGGACAGCAAGGTAGGCGTGGGCCAGGCGGCGCATCGCCTTGGAATTCCCTGCCGCAGCAGCGGCCCGGTATTTGGAGCCGGGCTCACACGCAGGCGCCCCGTCATCAACGGCCTCCCGCGTAGGCGCAGTCGAGGGCTTCACCGGTACTGCCGTCAACGGTGCGGTCTGCGAGGCTTGGTGCGCTGGCTTGGCGGTGCTCGCTGACTGGGTGGTTGCCTCGTGGATCGATGGTCCTGGCGATGCGGGCCGGGAAACGCGCTCATGGGTTGATCGGAAAGCCATCGATGTGGGAGTGATGGCTGCGGCCCGCCCGGCAACCGGGCGGGTCAGTGGTTCCTGCTCGGAGCGCCGATACCGCATCGGCTTCGCGAGGTCGACTGCGAGGTCTGATAGCCCAGCGATTGCGCGTCGAAGCCCAGGCGGCAGCCACTCCTGCTCCTTCGGTGACACGCTTGGTGGCAGCAGCCGGGCGAGCTCTTCGGGTCTGGGCCGGTTCTGCGGCGTCGGTTCCAGGCAGGGGAGGACGACCTTCTTCACAGCGGGCGGCAGGCCGTCCAGCTCGCGGCGCCCGTGCAGGATGTTCGCCCCGATCTGGGCCGCTGAACCGGGCCCGAATGGGTGCCGGTTCAGCGCAGCGTAAGCCAGCACCAAGCCTAGGCCGAAGATGTCGCTCGCCGGCCCCACCCGCTCGTCCCGCAGCTGTTCGGGTGAGGAGAAGGTGACCGTGCGTGGGGCTGCCCCGGAGCCGGTCAGTGCGATGCCGTCTGAGGGTGAGAGGTTTCGGGCGATGCCGAAGTCGATGACGTATGGTCCGTCGGCAGCCAACACAATGTTCGCGAGCTTTAGGTCACGGTGCACCAGGTCTGCGGCGTGGATGCTGTGCAGGGCGTCGGCCAAACTGGTCGCCAGGATCCGCCACGTCTGCGGCGGCAGCGGCGCCCCGCAGCGGTCGAGCGCCTCCGCAAGGTCGACCCCGCGGATATAACGCGTGGCGAGCCAGGGCTCGGCAGCTCCCGTGTCGGCGTCCACCACTTGTGCGGTGTGCGCGCTGTCGACCGCGCGGGCCGCCTCTACTTCCCTGGCGAACCGGCTGCGGAATCGCTCTGGGTGCGCCGTTAGGTGCTCGGGCCGAATCGTCTTGAGCGCCACCCCACGGCCGAACTCGCTGCGGGCGAAGTAGACGCTGCCCCAGCCACCCCGGCCCAGGAGGGCGAACAGCCGATACGGTCCGATCGTCTCAGGGTCGTCCTCGCTCAGCGGCTCCAACTCGCCTCCTTCACCTATCTACCAGCCACCACCACATCCCGCCTGACACGCCTCACGATCAACTCGCCAGTCGCATGAGGGTTCCGAATGTATGAGCCGCGCCGCTACGTGGGTGCAATGGGCGTACGCGGTTGGACGACTCCCCGACGCGCTCAGTCCGTTCTGGTTAGTTCGTCGTCTTCCTGTGCACGCCTGGGAAGTCTTGCCCGCACCCCCTCGTTGCGTTCCCCCGGCCAGCGCTGGCCACTCCGGCGGAGGACGACCCCAGGAATAAGTTCGATCTCATCGTCTGGGCCAAACCCCCGGAACAAGCGCTCCCCCGCCACGCCTGCCGATCGCACATCATGATGCGGTAGGGACTGCCATGCCGTGGGCTCCTGCCCGGGCCGCAGGGTACGGATCCGGCTGCGCGCGGTGCTGGTGTCCATGATCTTGAGGGTGCCATGACGCGAGACGATGACCAGATGGCTCCGGCTGATCCTTCCCCGGCGCTCGTCGGAGAGATGGCGTTTCTCGATTTGTGCAAGGTGGCGGCGCCCGAGGACGGACTCCCGGCTGTCGTCTTCCGTGAGGTTCTCCCAGGCTCGACAGACGCCGTCGACCATGATTTTGAGCTGTACCCGGGGGCGGCGGGGACCGAGGTCGGTCAGTAGCGTCCCGTGGGACCGGCAGACCACCTTGCCTGCTCGGATTGCCGGACTGGGGTTGCAGGGCGTTTGCGGACAGCGCCAGGACCGCTCCAGGATCTCCGAGCGAGGGCGGCCTCGAAAGTCCAACAGGTTTCTCGCCTTAAGGTCGTCCCGCTCACTTTCCCGGGAGATCTCCCGGTCCGCGAACACGCGCATGTCCCGAAGGATCAGCCGGACCGAACCGTCGGCGTTGCGCTGCGGCTTGAGGAAGTGCTCGCGGTCGCCCTGGATCCACGGATGTACTCCCCGGTGCCCCCGGAAATAGTCACTGCTGATGACTCTGGTGCCGAATACCTTCGCATGGTCAAGCAGGTCTGGGTCCGCCTTGGCGATCGCGGCGATCAGACCGCGGTCTCGCCACTCCCGCAGAAGTGCGCCCTCGGCGGGGTCTGGAAAGTCGGGGTCGGACCGAAGGTACAGAAGATTGTTGTCAGCGATTGCGTGGACTGTGACGTCCCTGTCCCCGGTCCACTCCTGCAGGGCCGTGAGGACCACCCGTAACCGTTCGAGCGACCTTCGAGTGCCGCAGCCGAGCGCGGTTTCGCGTACCACATTGGAAAGATCGACCAGGTAGTCGGCTCGGGCCGCTTCACCCACTAGGTGACGTTCCATGCGGCGGAACGCCGCCAAGTCGCTCGTCACGCTCTCCCACCCACGTCGCCGGTTCTGTTGTGACAGGACAGGCTACCGGCTACCGGAATCGGGTGCTACGCGCTCCGCCGACTGCGTAATCGCCCTGCTCCTCCGAGGGCCGTTCAGGAAGTGTCTAGGTCCAGTTGAGGGCTCCATCGACCGACTCGCCGCGGATGAGCGTACGCACCTATGCCCGTGTGACAGGGCAGAGCCGCCCCTGCCTGATCGGCGAGGGGCGGCCTTCTGTGGTTCTCGGTTAGACCTCGGCGAGGCGGTTCGAGAGGTCGAGGGCGTCGGTCGCGAACGCGAGGGCGGCGCACAGACCGGCTACTTCGTGGAGGGTCGGGCGGATCAGGCGCGGCCAGTCGTCCGGGGCGGCGGGCCAGGAGGCGAGGTGTACCTCGGTGGTGGCCAGGCCCAGGTGGGCGGTGACGTTCCAGCCGGAGCGAGCGGCGGGCTCCCAGCGGAGGCGAATGCGGCCGAGGGGGAGCTTCGGGGTTCTGGCGGCGAGCCATGTGACGTCGAGCGGGCCGTCGTGCCGGGAGGAGACGCGCTGGATCAGCGCGCCGTGTACACCGTCCGGCATGGGACGTACGGCGAGGCCGTGAAGCGGGAGGGTGCGTGACGAGATGGAAGCCTCCGGAGAGCAGGGAAGGGGTCAGGACCAGGTGAGGGCGTCGCATGCCGACGTGGGGAGATAGTCCTCCTGGCCGTCGTCGGGGATGAACGCCTTGCCGTCCTGGATGACGACCTCGGCTCCCACGTAGTGGGTGAAGGGGAAGTCGGGGTTGACGGCGAGGCGGATCGGCAGGGTGGGATCCAGGTCCTGGAGCTGACGGAGCAGATGGCCGACGGTCATGTACTGGGGCAAGGAAGCCTCCGGGAGCGGTACGGGTGGGCGGGTTGGAGCGTCAGGGAGTGTCGAGACGGAGCAGGTCCCGGAGGATGCTCGGCTTCTGGGCGTGGCCGGCGAAGTGCCGTTTGCGGCACTCGTTGGCGTAGCCCTTGCCGCGCTGCTTCATCTCCCAGCTGCCGCACGAGCAGACGGCTTGGGTGTATGAGCGCCCCGGGCAGTCGGCGTGGAGCGACCTGACGGAGCTGGTGTGCTTGTGGGCCGCCGGGCAGAGGGTGCCGTCGGCGTGGTGGTTGGTGGGTGGGGCATGGAAAGGCACCGTGGATTCCTCGTGTTGGGGAGGGCCCCTGGACGGCTGGGGCGGTGGACGTCAGGGCGCTCGGTCATCATTCGGAGAGGTCGCGCTGCCACTGGCGTCGTTCGGCTCGGCGCGCGGCACGATGACGAAGAGACTTGGTGTGGCGGCCGTACTGACCGGGCAGGTAGTAGCAGGTGCAGCGACGGGCGAAGGCGCACTTACGGCGATACCCGGGACGGGTCGCCAGGAGCATGCGTGCGATCGGAGCCTCCTGCTGGGGCAGCGAGCGGGGACGGGGTCGGTCGGCGAGGAGGGGCAGCCCCCGAGAACAGGTGCCGGTGAGTGGCCGGGCCGCTGGTGCAGCCCGCTCACCGATTCAGCGCGGGGAGTGGGCGACGAGGGCGGCGACGAACCCGGCCACCGCCTCGGCGGGGGTGTTGGTGCCGAACTCCTGGACCCACGCGTCGCCTTCAGCGGGCTGTACCTGGACCCGCCAGACGATGTCGCGTGTCCAGGCGGCGGGGTCCTCGGGGAGCCAGCCGACGTAGGCGCGGCCGTCCGGGCTCGTAGCGTGGACGTTGGCCTCCGGAGTGTCGACGACCGTCCAGTCGAGGGCGTGGAGGAGTTCGAGGACCGGGGTGGCGCAGTGGTCCGAGGAGAGCCAGTGGTGGACTTCCACGGAGGGGCCGACGACGGCCGGCTGGAGGGTGGCGGAGGCGTTCACGGTTGGACGATCCCTTCGTTGACCTGCGGTTTTTCTCGACACCCGTACGTTGACATGGGGCGTGCCGAAGTCCGTAGTCGTTTCCGGAGGTGCCCGTCTGCCGTGGGCGAACTGATTAGGGGCAGACGCCCAGAACGTGGCGGCACGGGAATGGAACGACGGCCGAGGTTGTCGTACTCGAGTTACGGCAGCGGGCCGTACGGGACCGAAGGGGGAGCAGGGATGACGGAGTCGGGCAGACATTGGGACGGGGCCGGGTTGGAGCGCAAGATCCGTGCCGCCGGACGGCCGTGGACCGTGGGTGACATCTCGATGGTTGCCGACGGCCAGTGGGGCGTCGGCGCGCAGTCCGACAGATGGCCGGACGAGGACACGGTGGTGGAGCGCCGGGTCGCGGAAGGCCGGTACATCGAGCTGACGGTGGAGGAGCTGGCCCGTGTGGTGGGGCCCACCGAGGACGCCCACCACGACGAAGACCTTGCCTGACCGTTCAGAGGCGTGGCCCCGGTGAGGGCGCCGACGTCCCGACGACAGCCGCAGGAACAGGCTGGTCGGGCACCTGGCCCGGGGCATGTGAAGCGAGCCCCGAGCGGGCGACAGCGGCCCGGGACAGGTTCGCCGCCGGCCCCCGGTCCGCGGTCGAGGCGGCTTCTCGTGCCTCGACCACACGCCGGACCGCCTGCACATACGCACCGCTCTCCGCGAGCGCGACGCGAAGGTCGGCTGCCGAGCTGGAGAGCCGATCCAGCTCGTAGAAGGCCGGCACATACCCGGGCCGAGTCATGGCGTGCAGACGGTCCTGGTGGACGGACGCCGCGTTGTCGGTGATGGCCAGGGCCGTACGGATGTGCATGGCCGAGCGCAGGAGCGGGTCGTCGCAGGGGCGACGGACCGCGAGGACTTCCAGGACCTCGATGGGTTGGCCCCAGGCTTTCTCGATCATGGAAGTGGCCTGGTCGAGCGCGGTGGTGTCGGGCATGAAGGAACTCCTGTTGTCCGTTGGGGCGGAGGGGGTGTCCGGGAAGGTCCGGGCGGGGGTCAGCGGCTGTGCCGGGGAGTCGACGAAGCGGCCGGCGGCCGGGCTGTGGCTGTGGGCGCGAGGGTGCTCGACCGCTTCTGCGCCGAGGACGTGGTGCGGCTCTGGGCCGCCATCACGCGGAGGTCGGCTGCCGTCCGCGGAGCGCGCGCGGCACGGCGTACGGCCTCGGTGACCGCGGTGCGGCGTACGTCGAGTGGAGTCGGAGAGCGAGAGACCAGGGGACCGGCAGCCGGGCCGACCGGCGTCAGCGTGACCAGCGGCTCCATCTCGCGGTGGATCATGTGCCGTTCGCGGATCACCGGGGCCGAACTGGCCATGGCGGCCGCCGTCGCGGCGATCAGATGGGACGGGGCGCGGGCCGTGAACACCGCCTCCGCCCGTGTACCCCAGCCCCGGGGGCCGGCCCACAGCGTGACGGTCTCGGCGTCCCGTCCGCCGCGAAGGGTGTCGATCTCGACACCTGCCAGCCCGTCGGGAGCGGTGATCTCGATGGTTCCGTACTTGGCTGCCCCTCGGTGCCAGCCGGCATCGAGCAGTGGCTGGACGGCATCGGCCCAGTACAGCGACGGTTCTGCCAGGAAGCGTCCGTTGTTCTCGTACGGGTCGGATTCGGCGTAGTCGCGGGCCAGGGCGGTGGTGAGGCCGGCGACGATCTCGGCCGGGGTGACGTGGTTGAAGGTCGCCGTCCATCGGGGCGTGGCGACTGCCTCCTCGGCTGCGGTGATCCTCCACAGCTCGAAGTCGTCGCCGAACCAGCCGATCCGGATCCGCTGGTCGGGAGAGGTGACGAGGAGCTGGCAGGGGCCGTCGTCGAGGTAGTGGTGCGGCCAGTGGGCCACGGGGGCGAAGCCGGCGTCTCCGGCCCCGTTGGAGCCGGCGAGATACATGGGGCTGACCAGTACCTCTTCGTAGCGGGACGGGTCGGGGAGGGCGGGCATGGTCGAAGCTCCAGGCGCGTGTGGAGGAGGGGAATGCGCCCGCGTGCGCAGCGCGGTGAAGGGCCGGAGCGCACGCGGACGCTGTGGCGATGGCGGGGTGCCGCTGGTTCTCGGCGCCACCCGGATCACCTGACCGTCCCGGGGCCGACGGAGAGGTCGCGGACGCCGGCACCCGCGGTTGAGGCTGAGGAGCATGGCTGAACAGGGCGCTCGGCACGGCGGCGCTCCGGCGCAGCGCCGCCGCGGTCCGGGCGCCGTCCGACCCCAACGGGATGGCGGAGTGGGTCCGCTGGGCCGTCGTGACGGGGGCAGGGGGCGACGGGGTCCACCGCGTGGCCAAGGGGGCGCTCCAGCGCTCGACGGTCGCGTAGACGGGGCCCAGCTCCCGGCCGGCATCGGTCAGCACGTAGGGGTCGCCGTGGCGCGGGCCGGTGCGGGTGACGAGGCCGTCGGCCTGGAGCCGGAGGAGGCGATGCCGGGTAAAGGCGTGGTCCAGGCCGACGCCTTCGGCGATGTGGACGAACCGCATCGGGCCGCTCGCATCGAGGACTTGGATCATGGCGGTGGAGTGCCGCAGCCGCAGACGCTGTACGGCGTCCTCGACACGTTCGGCTTCGGCCATCGTGCCGGGCGGCAGGTAGTTCCGAGACCATTCGGCCAAGGTGCGGTGCACGTGTGTCAGGGACTCGCCGAGGGCGCTGAGCCGGTACGGAGCCCCGTGGCGCTTGTCGGTTCGGGTGACCAGTCCGTCGGCGTGCATGGCGGCCAGTCGCTTGCCGACCAGCTGCTCGCTGACGAAGGGGAGCCTGGCGGCGACATCCCGCACCCGCATGGGACGGCCTTCATAGGCCATGGTCATCACCGACCAGGTGGTCCACTTGGGTCCCATCAGGGAAAACGCGTCCTCGATGCGCTGAGCGTCGAACGAACCGATGGGGAAGAAGGCGAGCTGGTCGGGCGTATCGCGCGGGTTCATTCGGCCGCCTCCATCCGGGCGAGCAGTGAACGGACCAGAGTGGGCAGTCCCCCTGGTTCGCCGCCGGTCCAGATGTGGTCGGCCGCCTCGTCGAGGATGTACGCGGCGTCTTCGAGCAGGCTGCTGGAGATCTCCATGCAGGCGTCGGTGATCCGGGAGGCGGCGAGCAGCGACTGGGAAAGCACGTCGACGTAGTCGCCCGGCGGGAGGCCAGCGGCCTCGGCGGCGGTGCGGATCGCCGCCAGCTCGAGCGCGCTGAAGGCGAAGTCGAACCCGTCTTCCTTCTCGGCGTCCCCGGTCGCGGCGAAGGCCAGGTCCCGAGGTTCCGTGGGGATGCCCACGCGCGTGCTGATCTCGTCGACGGCGGTGGTCAGCTCTGCGAGGGACTCGGTGAGCCAGCCCAGCGCGGAGGCGTAGGAGGCCAGGGTGAACAGACCCGCCGGTGTGGCGGGACGCGGCTCGGAGACCATGAACTCTTCGAGCCGGTCGGTCAGTTCGCCCACCACGTGCGGACCTGCGGACAGCGCGCCCAGTACGGGGTGCAGGTAGGAGTGGCTGGCGACCGTCGGGTACTCGGCGGCGAGGATTCCGGAGACGCTCTGCGCGGCCTCGGTGAGGAGGCCGGCCATATCGGTACGGGACAGTGGGGCACGATCGGTGGTCATCGCTGGGGGACCTTTCGGGAAGGGACGGCCGTGGCGTGAGCCACTGGGGGAGGAGCTGCCAGGGCGGCCGTCGGGCGGCCGGCGGTGAGGGAGGAACGGGACCGGGCGGCTTGGACGCGGGCCTCGTCGGGAGAGGCCGTCTCGGTGATCGGCTGCGGGGCGGTGCGTAGGTGGGCCGTGCGGTAGACCGCGTAGTCCTTCCGGCTTCCGGCGGCGACGAGGTAGACCTCGCGCTTGTGGGTCGAGGTCGGTGGGGCCGGTCGGAACTGGATGACCAGCCGGTAGGCGACGGAGGGGTCGACGTAGACCTTGTGGAAGCCGGCGAGGCGGCCCTTCAACGGCAGGCAGTCGTCACTTCCGTGGACCAGGTTCTGCAGTTCCAGCAGCGCCAAGTCGCGGATCTCATCGGGAAGTTCCCGAAGGTCGGCGATGGCGTCAGGGTGTGCGGCGAAGGCGAAGCGGGCGCGGCTCACAGCGGCCTCCCCTGTACCGGACGCTGGACCGGTCCCGCCGGAGGCGTACGGGGGACGTCGCGGCCCGCCTTCGGCGCCGCGGAGGCACCGGCCGACCGGGCGAGGGCGATACGGGCGATGCGGGCCCGGACGACGGTGCCGTTGTGATCGCTGTACTCCGGCGGCTCGGGCAACGGGCCGCTGCGGTCGTCCAGCCAAGTGCGGGCGGCGCCGATGTAGGCGAAGGCGCCCTCGCGCATCGTGTACGTGCCGGCGTCGTGATTCCACTCTTCGTGGAAGAGGCGGACCGGTTCCTGGGCGGCACTGGAGTCGCGCGTCAGCGTCCACGTCTCGCACGGGTCGGAATCCGAGGTGTGGTTGTCGAGGACCTGGTATCGGGTGCCCGACTCGCGGATCTGCCGTTCGACCCACACCGTGAGGTCGTCGGCGGGCTTCATTAGGCCGTCGCGGAGCTTGGCGATCTTCTCGGGTGGGCAGCCGCGTTCGACCAGCCACGCCTGGGCGAAGGACACCGTGGCGTGGTGGCTCGTCTCCAGGGTGTACGTGAACCGGGTGAGATCCCGGGCGACGGCGATCGCCATCACCTGGGGCGCGCCGGGCACTCCCCAGGTGGCCGAGTGGTCTTGGGCGATGACGAAACTGTGGGAGCCGTTGGGCGTGGTGTGGTGCTGGGACAGCGCCGTCAGGTCACCGGACCAGAACCTCTTCACCGCTTCCTCGGACGCGGCATCAGCGGGAGCGAGTTCGTCGAGATCGAAATCGAAGGCGAAGTCCAAGCGGTCGTTCATGCCGTCACCCCCGACAGCTGAGGGGCGGGAGTGGCGAGCACCCGGTGGTTGGGACGGGTCGGGCTCGTCGTGCACGCGGCGAACGGACCGTCCGGGGCGCGGAGGTGCACCAGCGCCTGATCCAGGTGGTCGCGGTGCCAGGTCGACGGACCGGCCAGGCCGGCCTCGGTGTCGGTGAGCTGCTGCCACGCGAGCCAGAGGGCGTGCAGCCGGGCGACGGCTTCCGGGTGCTCGTGCCACTGCGCGCACCAGGGGCGAGTCGTGCTGATCTCCCGGCCGTACACCGGCAGGAGGAGGTGGTTCACCCAGTTGCTGAGGGCGGCGAGTTCGACGGCGTACGCCTCGCCGTCCAGGGCGATGATGAACACCGAGGTGGGGCCGTCGGCCTTCTCGGGGTCGGCCGCCCCGGCTTCGGCAGCGCCGTCCGTCTGCTGATCGGCAGGGGGTACGGCATCGGGCTCGGAGCCGAGGCGGTCGAGGATGACGCCCTGGCGCCTGACCTCCGCGATGGTCTTGGCGAGGGCGCTGGCGAGGTCGTCGAGGTTTTCATCGGAGACCCGGAACGGCTCAGGGCCGGGGGCGGTCGGGCTGGTGTCGGACATGAGAGCGTGCTCCATCTATGAGACGGCGACATGCCCGAGAGGATGCGGAGAATCCGCGGTTTGGCCCGGCCGGGGAAACCCGGTAGGGAGCCGCTACCCGGCCGCGCAGCCCGGACAGCGCGGGCACGGCGGCGCCAGCAACTGCAGAGCCCGAGTGGCCTGTTGGGGTACGACGCCGTTGCCGAGCGCGGTGAGCTGAGCCGGGCGTCCGAGTCCCGGGGTGGCGGTGACCCAGCCGGAGTCGAGGCCCTGCATCCACTCGACGAAGTCGGCACGGAGCCTGCCGGCCGCGTCCGTGGGCGCCGGCGCGGGGCGGGTGAGCGTCTCCCATCGGGTGATGGCGGCTGCGTACGGTCCCCATCGCAGCTCGACTCCTCGGCTTCCGGGGACGGCTCGGCCCACAGCGGCAGGACCACCGCCGACAGGGGAGGGCGCCACCCCTTGCCGGGGCGGCGGCCCGGGGTGCCCGTGTCGCTGGCCCGGGGCGTGGGCAAGAGCGACGCCGCCGCACTGGGCAGGGTCATGTCCCCATTGCCGTGCCGCTGGTTGGGAGATCCCTTGATCCCGTCCGACGCCTTCGGGGTCGGCAGCAGGAGCCACTCGACCTCGTCGGCCAGGTTCGGACCGTGGCCCCCGCTCTTCCTCTTGGCCGGATGCTGGGAGCCGCCGTTCTTGCCGATGTTGCTGGTCGGCGTCTTGAGCAGGGTCTCCGGCGGGCCAGGCCGTGAGGAAGGTCCGCTCGCGCCGGTGCGGGGCTCCGACGTCGGAGGCGCGAAGCACGAGCCACTTCGCGTCGTACCGGAGGTCGGCCAGGGATCCGAGTACGGCACCGAGTGCCCGCAGAGGAGGCTGACCTGCAGTGTCTCCCAGACACCACGGGCAGGGTTCCACGTCGCCAGGGGAACCGGCGGGGGAGGTGAGGAGGCCGCGCACATTCTCGATCACTACCAAGCAGGGTCGGAGGGCCTCGACCGCACGGGCGACGTGCAGCCACAGCCCCGATCGGGTCTGGGAGTTGAGTCCGGCCCGGCGGCCGGCGACCGAGACGTCTTTGACAGGGGAAGCCGGCCGTCAGGACGCACACCCG
The DNA here is from genome assembly GCF_040815545.1 of Streptomyces sp. LMG1-1-1.1. Classification (NCBI taxonomy): domain Bacteria; kingdom Bacillati; phylum Actinomycetota; class Actinomycetes; order Kitasatosporales; family Streptomycetaceae; genus Streptomyces; species Streptomyces sp. LMG1-1-1.1. The sequence continues at coordinate 114,539 of NZ_JBFPNH010000098.1, forward strand.
GGGGACGGCGGACCAGTCGACGGTCGTGATGTCGCCCAGGTTGGGGACGCCGGGCCAGTGGCGGGCCAGGATGCGCGAGGCGTTCGGATCGACCTCGGCGTGCCAGGCCAGGGTGCCGCCGAGGGCGGACTGCACCCCCAGGTCGAGGCCGCCGTACCCGGAGCAGAGCGAGCCGATCAACGGAGGGCGGGAGGCGGTGGAGGGCATCTCACCGGCCCCGTACGGTCCGGGGCACGACAGCCGTTGCCGTTGCCGTCGCCGGTGCCGCAGGGGCAGCCGGTGCGGCCTTGTGTACGGGGGTGGTGGTCCGGCCGAGGGCGGCCCGGAGCCGTGAGGACGGCGGCGAGACCGCCGTCGAGGCGGCGTGCAGGGAGTCGGCCGCCGCCCGCAGGGCCGTGTCCGCCGTCCCGAGCGCCTCGTCGATCACCCGCCCCGCCGTTTTTCGGGCCTCTCGGCCGTCGGGCAGCTCGTGCAGGTGCTCGGTCTGCTCCAGGAACACGAGCTGCTCCGCGACCTCCCCGAGTGCGGACGCCGCTTCACCGGCAGGCCGTACGGCGGCGGAGAAGCCGGCGACGGACCGCCCAGTGCGGGAGTTGTGGACCCCGTTGACGGTGCGGAAGAGGGCCTCGTCGCCCAGTTCGGTGATCAGTTTGCCGAGTTCGGAGATCTGCTGGGCGACGGCGACGCTGCCGGGAAGACGGTGGGGGTCGCCGGGAACCGGGAGCTTGCCGCGCTGGGCGTCGAAGGCCGAGGCCATGGCACGTATGGCCAGGGCGTCGGAGAGAAGGGGCGTGGTCACGATGAATTCCCGTACGTGAGGAGGAGCGGAGGAAAAGGTGCGTCAGCCGTGGTTGCGCGAGGGCGGGCGTGCGACGGCGGGGGCGGGCCCCGGGCCGAGACGGCCCGGTGGAGACGGAGCGGGGCGCGGCGTGCTGCGGGTGAGGGCCGCGTGCACCCGCGCCGCCGGCGGCCCGCTCGGAGGAGAATCGGTGGATGGCACCCGTGAAGCCAGCCGGCTGTGCGCGGTGTGCCAACGGGCGCGAACCTCGTCGAGCGGGCCGAGCGCGTGCAGGGCGTGGTTGATGAGCCGCCCAGGGGCCAGGACCTTGTCCTCGGCAAGGGCGCGGACCGTGCGGGCGGAGGCGGCTGCGGTGCGCGTGAGGGAGGAACACATCACCCGCTTGCCGAGCCACTCGGCGTCACCGGCTCCCACGCCGTCGCAGATGGCGGCGAACCGGTCTTCTGACAGCGTGCCGTCGGCCAGCAGGCCACGCCGATGGGCCTCCCAGAGCAGGGTGATCCGGTCTATGGGCTCGCCCCGGTGGTGCAGCGCCCCGAGACACCGGTAGAGCTGCCCATGGACCGGGTCGGCGAAGTCGCCCGGACGCAGCCAGTCCACCACCTCGCCCATGGCCCCCGGCCGCTCGACGAGGACGGCCAGAAGGAACTCCTCGTCCTCGGCCACACGATCGGCCTGAGCTGGCGGAAAGGCAGGTGGGTCGAGGGCCCGCGATGTCGCGGGCGCGACAGGGCGCGGTTCGGTGCCCCACCGGCGTGCGAGATCGGTGAGCACCCCCGTCAGGACGTCCGCGTGGTGCAGCGCTCCCTCGACCTCGCCTCGCAGGGCGTCCGCGCGAGCCTCCTGATGAAGGCGGATCGCGTGCTGGGCGACGGTGCGGTGGATCGCCCCCTCCAGCGCCATGCGGCCGTACACCGGAGCGTGCGCCGGACGCGGACAGGCCGAGACCAGCAGATGGGCGTACGACGCGGTCAATCCCCTTACCTGGAGGCCGGTTTCGGCGACCGCGTCGGTCACCCACGACAGCGGCACCGGTCCCTCGCCCTCCACCGCGGGGTGGCCATCGCTTCGGAGCTTGCGCAGCGCGGCGAACAGCGCCTGGTGGACCGGCCGGTAGAAGTGATCCGGCGCGAGCCACTCCAGGTGCGAGAGCTGGCCCGGGTCGAGCAGCACAGCGCCGAGGACCGCCTGCTCGGCCTTCAGCAGCGGGTTCATCGACGACCTCGCGTGCGGGAAGCGGGCGGCTCACTCGGCCGGGCACGCAGATCGGCGACCGCACGGTCCGCAGCGGCCACCGCCTCAGCGAAGCCGTCCAGCACGGTGGCGAACGCGGGATCGGCGACGGGAACCGACCCGGCACCGCCGACCAGCCACCACCGGCCCTCGTGCAGGACGACCGGCGACTGCGCCAGCCGCGCGGAACGCGGCGTGGGCGCGCTCATGCCGACAGCCCGAAGTCGTCGTGGCCGACGGTCTTCGCCAGGGCCCGCTCGGTGATCGCCTTCGTGGCGCGGGCCGAGGCCGGCCCGACCACCTTGGCGGAGGGCTCCTTGTACCAGGGCCGGATGGAGAGCATGGCGATCCGCAGGCCGGTGGCCAGCAGCAGCACCTTGCCCTTGGGCAGGGCGCGGATCGCGTCGGGCGGCAGGATCCGCTCGGTGCGCATGCTCACCGAGGTGGACTTGCCGCTCTCGCTCGTGGAGACCGAGACGGTCTGGACGTCGTGGTCGCCGACCTGTCGGCTGAGGCGGTCGGCGAAGTCGGCGTCGTCGATGCCGGATCCGACGATCTTGACGGTAGCGGCGGACCAGAGGGCGTCCATGCCGGCCTCGCCCCAGCAGCGCTGGCCCTGCCGGTAGGACTGCAGGATCGTCATCGGGATGACGCCCCGGCTGCCCAGGTGGCTGTATAGGTCCGGGAGGTCGCTGATGCGGCAGACGTTGGCGGCCTCGTCGAGGACGCACAGGGCGGGTGGGTCGAGCCGTCCGCCGGATCGCTCGGCGACGATCACGGCCGCGCGCATCACAGCGTCGGCCGCGGCTGCGATGATCGCGCTTGCGCTGCCGCCGCCGTCCTTGCTCAGCAGGTACAGCGTGTCGCGGGAGGTGGCGAAGGCGAGGGGCCTGAACTCGGGGAGGTCCTTGCTCGGGGTGACCCAGGCGGCCACCTCCGGGTCGAGCAGGCAGCTCGCGTACTGGCGCGCGGTTTCGTAGATGCCGTCGCGGGTTTCGGTAGCGCCGGAGACGGTGCCCTGGAGCTGTGCGGCGACCGCGTCGTGGCCGGCGTCGGTGAGCAGATCGACCGGAGTCCGGTCGGCGGGGGAGGCGAGCCAGGCCAGCACGTCGGTGATCGGCCGCCGGTGGCTCGCGGCGGCCAGGAACAGGGCGCCGAGCGTGTTGGACGCGGCGGTGGACCAGAAGTCGGAGCCGCTCGACTCGTCCACGCTCGCCGCGACGAAGTGCCCGGCCAGTCGCTTCGCCCCGGCCAGGTCGCGGGCGTCGGCCAGGATGTCCCACCACATCTCGCGCGGATGATGGGCGATCTGCTGGGGGTCGAGGGTCCAGGCCGTGCCGACCTTGGCACGGGCGTCCACCGTCGCGGTGAACGCGTCATTCGCCGCCTTGTTGGAGGTGAGTAGGACCGGGCCGGGAGCCGCGAGGATCGCGGGGATCGCCAGTCCGGAGGTCTTCCCGCTGCGCGGGGCCATGATCGCGACGATCACGTCCTCCCAGGAGGCGCGGACATCGGCCCGACCCGGGTCAAGAGTGCCGAGCAGGATGCCGCGGTCGGCGGGAGCGACCTCTTTTGCACTCCCGGCCGCTCAGGGACGGCCGCAGGCTCTTCGCCTTGGCAGTGATCTCCTTGTCCAGCAGCGGCGCCAGGTCGCCCTTGCGGGCGAGACCGGTCTTGGCACCGGAGCGCCAGCGCAGCCACAGCACCAGGCCGGTGGTGATCAGGCCCAGGGTGAGCAGGCCGGGTATGACGCGGACGCCGACCAGCAGCGCGGTGGTGCTCAGGGCCGGCCACAGCACCTCGGGGTGCAGCAGGGCGTCGGTGGCGCGGAACGGGGTCCACGGGCCGCTGCCGACAAGGGCGTTGGTGAGGTTGCCGGACAGCCAGGCGAGAGAGCCGAAGGCCATTGCGGCGCCGAGGACGCCGAACAGGAGATAGAGGAGCGCGTCGGAGCCGGTGGTGGTCGACAGCGCACTGGTGCGCGGGGAAGGCATGGGAAGTTCCTTGGGGTACGAGCGGGCGGGGCGGGGCGCGCTCGGCTCTCGTGCAGCTCACGGGCCTACTCCATACGGATCGAACGGAACGCTTCATCGGGAGCGGGGGACGGGGTGTACCGCGGACGGGGGCGGCACGGTGGACGGCGGGGCACTGGTGCCGGTGTTGCTCTCAGCCGCGACGGGGGAGACCTGGCGGGCAGCGGCCAGCCGTCGGGCCTCGGGTTCGACGGCCTCTCCGACGTAGCCGACGGCCAGGGACGGGTCGATCGCGACGCAGTACCCCAGGTCAGCCAGCATGCTCGCGGCAGAGGAGGAGGCGAGCTGCCGGTCCGGGCCGACGAGGTGCGACGCGAGGCTGTAGGAGGCGGGATCGCCCGGGTCGCCGGGGGCGGCGAACCCCCAGGAGCGCAGGATGCGGTGGGCCGATTCGGGCAGGCCGGTCCGGCAGTCGGCCCAGACCAAGTCATCGGCCCAGGGGAAGATTGCGACGTCGGTGCCGTAGGTGTCGACAGGTTGGCCATGGAGGGCCCTTCTGGAGAGCGGAGCGGTGGGGTGCGCGCCGGGACCTCTTCGGCGCCGGGCGGCGACGACGGTTGTCGGGGGCCGGTCTGTGGCGTGGAAGCACGGGCGGCACGGTGGCGGTCTGCGTCCGGATCGCGGGGCGGGAGGCTCTGCGGCGACCGGGCCGGTGCCGAGGACGTCGTCGAGCAATTCCCGGGTCCGCAGGACGTTGACCCTCTCGTGGTACCGGGGGTCGGTCCGCTCGGCAGGGCACGCGGCGATCCCGTCCTCGGCGGCCGCCAGCTGCTCCTGAACGTCCTGGAGCATGACGTGGGCGGCGGCCAGTCGCGTCCAGGTCTCGAAGACCTCTTTGGGCGTTGCGTCCGCGGTGAGACGGGCGATCGTCCCGGGGATGGAGTACGGGTCGGCGGAAGCGCTGGGTAGGTGTCGGACCCGCGGCGGCTTGTCGGAGCCGGGTGCCACGCTGCGGTGGGCGAGCCGGATGTTGTGTTGCATCGTGGCGCCGATGGCCTCGCCGATGCTGGAGTAGAACTCGGGCACGGTTCCTCCGTGAGTTGGTGGTGCTGGCTGGCCAGGCCGGGTGGAGCACGTGGCACACGTGCTCCACCCGCAGGAACGGTCCTGGGTCTGGTGCCGGAAGGCAGAGGCGGCGGAGTCACGGCGTCACCGGCAGGGGCAGGCTGTCGGCGAGGGACGAGAGCCGTTCGCGGGCGGCGGGGCTGCCGGCGGTGACGCCGCACGAGATGCGTACGAGACAGGCCGGCGGATGAAGCGGACGAGGAGAACACTCGATCACCGCAGAGGACCGGAGGCACGCGGCGGGCGCGCAGCCGCACGGGCATCCGTGAACTCGATACCGAAGACCGAGACGACCTCGGCCTTGGCCGCCGCAGGAGACACGGCCAACGCCGCGCTCTGGGAAGCAGACAGAGCCGAGGACCGCATCCGCGTCTCGGCCTGGGATGGGCCGCCGACACGACGCAGCTCGTCCTCCGAGTCGACGAGTTCCGACTGCGCCGAGCTGACGAACTCCGCCGCGAAGCCGAACCGGTCAGCCAGCGCGTACGCCTCGTCGTCGAGGTCGGTGATGTGTTCGCTGGCCGCCTCCAGCGCCTCCCGGACACGTTCCAGGGCCCCGTGCTCGGGGTGAAGGAGCTGGTCGACCGCTTGCCGAAGGTCTACCCCGTTCTCGGCCGACCTGATGCGGTCCGTGATCTGAAGGAGCGCGGCTCCGGCGGCGTAGGGCCCAAGGGGATTCGCCGGAGTACTCATCCGGGCCACGTCCAGGGAAGGAGCGAGATCGACACCGTAACGGGCGGCACGGAGCATCTCAGCCGCGTGGCTGGCGATGGCGATCTGGTCGGCGACCGCGGTGGTGGTGGGAAGTCGGTGGCGCCGGCCGTGCCAGTCCTCGATCTGCCGGAAGCCGGCGTGCTTGAGGATCATCGCGGAAAGATCATCATTGGCGCCCTTCGCCACGACACTGCCGCTGGCCTCGGAGGAGATGGTGATGGGAGGGGCAGGCACAGCAGTCTCCTGGGCACGGGCAGTCGGATGGGGTGCGGTGGGCAGGTGCCCCAGCTCGGCCGCGATGCGGCGGCACTCGGTCTGGAGACGGAAGGCGTCGCGATAGCCCTGGTGCAGGCCGCCGTCCTCACGGGCGAGGGTTGCCACGACGTGCACCTGACGGGGTTGGTTGCGCAGGGCGACCCACCGGCAGGCATCCGGATCGCCCTCCGGGGCGATCCCGACGGCGGACACCAACCGGCGGGCGACGACGGCCCACTGCGCGTCGGCGAGGTCCGGTCGGCGAGGATCGGAACGGACCGAGCAGACCCACGTCGGCCGGACGGGAGCACGGGCCCCGAGCCGCTCGACCGGAGCGTCGAGAGCATGGGCCAGGTAGGGCAGCGAGCCCGGCTCGGCGAGCAGCTCGATCGGCGCCCCGTGACCCTCGCCCGCGATCAGCCGGGCGCTGACGTGGGCACTGCGTTCACCCGGCCCGTACAGGTACGCGAGCAGGCCGGCGGTGTCGCTGGCGCGCTGCAGGTGGGCGATCACGGCGGCAACCTCGAAAGGGAAGGAAGGAACGAGGGTCCGGGAGACCGGGCCAACAGGGAGAGAATCCGCAGGATTCGGGATTTGGCCCGGCCGGGGAACCCTGATAGAAGCCCTGCTCACCCGGCCCCTGGCCTTGGCGGGAGACGAGGAACTGGTGCCCCGCCGCGGCGGGGCACCGGACAGCTAGAAGTAGGGGTTCTCGCTGGGCCGGTCGGCGTCAGAGGCGGCCTGGAGCAGCTCGGTGAGGTCGTCGGGTTCGGAGGAGCGCTGGTCGATCCACCATCCGGCGCGGGTGATGGCGCGAGCGGTCTCCTCGATCTCCTCCCATTGCGCCTCGCTGGTTTCGCCCTCGACGACCAGCGCGGTGTAGGCGGCGGCCAGGATCTGGTGGCGGCAGTGCACACCCCAGGGGACGGCGCGCTGGGTTCCATCCAGCGGAGGCATCCGGTACTGCTGCGACCAGGCTTCGGACTCGGCCTGCTCTTCGGCACGTTTGGCCTTCACCCAGGCGGCCTTGTCCTGCTCGCTGTTCTCCTTGGAAGCGCGCCAGCACTCGCTGCACTCCTGGCTGGCGAGCCACTCGGCGAAGCCCGCGCGGCGGTCGGCCGGCCGATTGGACAGGTCACGGTCGTCCTTGTGGCCGCATGAGTGGTTGATCGGCCAGATGGTCTTCACGGCCATGGGAGTTATTCCTTACGGGAGTTGGGTCAGCGGTTGCGGGTGAACGCGATGCGCGGGTCGACCGGCCGGGCCGCCGAGACGGACGTGGCGGGAGCGGGCATCGGCGCTTTGCCCGGGAGACTGGCGAGGGTCGGGCTGGCGGCGAGCGCAGCGGCCACGGTCGGAGAACTACGGCCAGCGCCCTGGATGCGGTCGAGGGACGAGGCGGGCGCGGGGCGGTGGCGGGCCGCTGCGTCCTGGGCGAGGCGGGGCTGCACCGCGACCTGGACACCGGAACGGTGCAGGGCCAGCGTGGCGTCGGCGACCTTCCCCAGGGCCTCGTCGCGGCTGGTGGTGGCGGGCAGTGTGTAGATGTCCAGGCGGTGATCGTGCCGCCAGCCGTGTTCGACCAGGACGAGTCCGGTGAGTCCGGAGGCGCGGCTGTCGATGGCCGCGACAATGCCGAGCCGCGGATGCTCGGCGAACGCGACATCGGGCTCGGCGTGCGGAGCTCGGGACGGGACGGGCTCTGTGCCAGGTAGGAGGGAGGGGTTGAGCACGGCGTCCGTGTCGACCCGGAAGCCGGCGTTGCGCAGCAGCGCGACGGCCCGGGTGGCGCGGCCCTGCCCGTCACGCTGCTGGTCGGTCAGGGCGTACAGGGTCGGCTCGCCCAGGACGGGGCGGAAGTCGAGCCGCTCCAGCATCCAGGTGCCGGCGGCGAGGTTCTTGGGGTTCGCGGCGATGATGCCGTAGTCGGGGTGGCGGCCGACGGTGACGTCGGCAAGCAGTTCTTCGGCGGAGGTGGGCAACACGGCTGATCTATCCGGTGGCTCGATGACAAGGGAGGTCGAGGGCCGGAACGGTTCTGCTGGTGAGAGTCATGCGGCGTACTCCGAGACGGGAAGAGATCAGCGACCAGGGGTGGTGGAGGGACGTGCGGGTGGAAGCGCGGGACGTGGGGGAGGGGCCGTCGCCAGGCGCGTGCGGACCGTGCGCGGTCCGGCCGACGGCGAGGGTGCGAGAGCAGCGCTCACCCGTGGCTGAGCAGAGGCCGGCAGGGTGGTCCGGTCCATCGGACTTCGGCTCTTGGACGTGAGCAGGGTCGAGTCGCACAGGACGTTGAAGCCCTCGGCCTGCAGCGCGGCGAAAGCCCGGGTCACCGCCCGCCGTTGCTCGGTCAGATCGGTCATGGCCGTGTGTAGCCGGTGGTAGCGCTCCCCGTCGAATGAGACGGCGGCGATGAAACCCCCATGGTGGAGCACGGCGTCGGCGGCGTGCTCCTGTGGGGAGCGCTGCTGCTCGGGGCGTGGTGGCACGCCGAGCTGGTCCAGGCGTGTGTCGACGGCGGCGAGCAGACTCGGGAGGCTGCCGCCGTATCGGGCGTCAGGGCCGCCGGGTTCCGAGTCGTAGATCTCTTCGTACACCGAGGGCCCGGTGTCCCTGTGGCGGATCGCCGTCCAGCTCTCGGGGAACTCGGGGTCCTCGCTGGGTGGTTCCTGCGGCGGCGAGATGATCAGCGAACTGCCGTCGGGGAGGGCGGCGTGGACGATGTAGTCGCTCAAGCCGTACTCGACGGTGACCTCCAGGCCGCGCTGGCGGAGGGGAGCAGTGAGGTGGCCGTACCCGTGATCCTCTTTCGGATCCTCGGACACAGCAGGCGAGGGGGAGGTGCTGGTCCACGCGGTGATGTGTGGTCCCTCTCGCTCGAAGGTGATCAGGGGGTTGTCCTGGTGCATGGGCTTTCTCCGTGGTGGGGTGTTCCAGCGGTCGGCGGCACGGGCTGCGGGCACGTGGTGCCGGGCGGGCGGTGGTCCACGAGGATCTGGCGATCGGAAGGTTTGGTCCCGCCGGGACTCGCTGCTACGGCCGTCAGCGGGAGCGCCCCGGCACCGGTGGGCCGGGTGCCGGTGGCGCCGGGGGAGAAGCGGGCAGGGGCCCGCGCCGGCCGGAGGTGGATCGGGCGAGGGCCACGCGTGTCTGTTCGGTCCGCGAGGACTGTTCGCGGTCCGCTCGGCCGGCCAGGTAGTCGGCGGCCCGTACGAGGGCCGGGCCGCGGATGGACAACTCGTCGGCGTAGTGCCAGCCGTCGGCGTTGCGGTCCTCCTCCGCCTGGCTCTCGTGGAGCTTCCGGGAGCCGGGGAGTGAGGCGTCCATGAGGGCCATGATCTGATCCCACTCGCGCTGGAGCTGTCCCGCCCGTTCCAGGGTGGTGTCGATCCCGGGCAGCCGGCGGAGGTCTTCGCTGACAGGCCCCCCAACGTAGTCGGCACCACGGGCGGTAGCGCGGACGCCGGCCAGGACCTCGGGACCGTGGGCGAGGAAGACCTCCACGTGTTTCCACGCCTCGGCGTCGCGTTTCACCTTGCCGTCCTCGTATCCCTGTTCGTCGACGGGCCAGCCGTCGCCGTCGCAGAAGGAGTCCGAGACCGCGTCCCAGGCGTCGGACGCGTGCCTGATCCCGGCGGCGGCGGAGGCCAGCGCCGGGATGTGCCTCCGCCACGCCAGACGGTCGGTGGCCACCGGCGGCCGATTCTCGGCCAGGCCGGGAGAACTGGGAGAAGCAGACATGATGGATCCTCCGGGCAGGCTTATGCCGACATGCGGGCGTCGGTGTCGAACAGTTCGCGTTCGGCCGGGTGGAGGATGTGCTGGGTGATGAAGGACCGGCCGGCGACCTTCCATAGGCCCCGGCCCTTGGTCAGGGCGGACACCGCCTGGGTCTCGACGCCGGTCAGGCCGAGCAGCGACGCGGCGGCGGCGAGTTGGTCGGGTTCCTGGCGGTAGATGATGCGGGTGGAGCAGTCGGCCAGGAGGCCCTCGGCCAGGACCCGGCCGCGCGAGCCGGCGTCGCCCGCCGAGAGCAGGTCCGACAGCCGGTGGATGACCATGAGGTTCGCGATGCCGAGACCGCGGGAGAGCTTCCACTGGCTCTGCATGCGTTCGAGCAGGCCGACGTGCCTCATCAGCCGCCACGCCTCGTCGTAGATCACCCAGCGCCGGCCGCCGTCGGGGTCGGCGAGGGCGGACTCCATCCACGCGCTCGCGCAGGTCATCGCGAGGACCAGGGCGGTGTCGTCTCCGGAGCCGCCGAGGCGGGAGAGGTCGATGGAAAGCATCGGCGCGGTCGGATCGAACGCCACTGTTGAGGGGGCATCGAACATGCCGTTGAGGTCACCGTGGACCAGGCGGCGCAGGGCGTGCGCGAGGTCCTGGGCGGCGGACCCGAGGTGTCCGGCCTGGTGGCCGAGGGCTCGGTCGAGGCGTTCGGGCGAGCCGAGGGCGTGCGCGATCTCTCCGAGCAGCGGCACGGTGCCCCGGGCGGTGGCCTCGGCGACGACCAGGTCGAGGGCGAGGTCGAGGGCGGTGTGCTCCATCGGCAGCAGGTCGCGCTTGAGGACGGTGCGTGCCAGGCCGGCCAAGAGCAGGAGACGGCGCTTTCGGACCTCGGTGGCCCAGTCGTCCTCGCTGACGGAGGTGGGCCGGGCCGGGGCGTCCAGTGGGTTCAGCCGGCCCGGGAGGCCGGGGCCCAGGGCGATGCTGTAGCCGCCGAGGTCCTGTGCGACGCCGGTCCACTCGCCTTTCGGGTCGCAGGGGATGTAGATCCGGTAGCCGTGGGCGATCGACCGGGTGGCGATGGACTTCGCCAGCGCGGACTTGCCCATGCCGATGATCCCGGCGAGGACCGCGTTGGGGTTCGTGAAGCCCTCGATCCGGCCGCTGCTGTACAGCGAGAAGGGATCGAAACAGAAGGCGGCTTCGGCGTGGACGTCGCGGCCGATGAAGATGCCCTCCGCCCCCAGGCCGCCTTCGGCCACGAAGGGGTAGGCCCCCGAAGCGGTGGCGGTGGTCATCCGGTGGGCAGGCAGGCGGAGCTTGCCGCCCCGGGCCGAGGTCGAACCGGGACGACCGGTCGGCGGGTAGGTCGGCCGCAGCTCTGGGTCGAGGGTCTGCTCGGCGCGGTGCTTGGGCGGCGTTCCGGCGAGGCGCGCCTGACGGCGGGCCTCGGCGAATCCGGCTCGGGCGGCCCGCTGCTGGGCCCGCGAAGCCTTGTGCGGCACGTACAGGGGAGAGGCGCTGGCGCGGGTACGGGGCATGAACGTTTCTCCAGACAGGTGATGGGGTCAGCGGCGGACGAGGCCGGTGAACGGCGTGTGCAGCTCGGCCGGGGTGGTACGGCGACGGACCAGGTGCGCGGCGCGCTGGTGGCGCTGGCAGACGGTCAGCTCCGGTGCCCCTTCGGGCAGGCCGGCCTGGCAAGCCTCGGGTTCGGGCACCTCGCCCGAATCCGGCCGGGGCGCCGCGTGGTACGCGGCGTGGACGTGGTCGGCGGCCTGCCAGATCCGGGTGCGGGCGGCGCGAAGCTGGTCACCTTCGATCGGTACGAGCTGACCGACGCGGAGGGCGTGGGCGTCGAGCAGCCCGTGCACCGAAACGAGATGCGCGTGCAGAGCGTCCAGCTCGGCCCGGCTGGTGACGAGCGGGCCGCCGGGGAGATTGAGCGCGCGGTGGAAGTCGAGCGCGGCGGTGGCGAAGGGCACGAAGTCCTGCGCGGTCGGGCTGGCGGTGCGGGACATGAGGGTGCTCTTTCGAAGGGAGGGAAGGGCCGGCGTCAGGCGGCGAGCGCGAGCGGCAGGGCGGCGGCGGTGAACGCTTCGGCCTGCTGCCAGGTCAGCGGCCGGACGTCGAGCTGGGCGCCGACGGCGGCGGTCTCCACGACCGCGCAGGCGGAGCGGAGTTCGTCCTCGGAGTCGGCCGAGACGGTCAGCAGCCCGGTCAGGGCGACATCGGCGTGGCCCGCGATGAGCTGGCGCTCGCGGGACTTGATGTCCTGGTACTCGATCGAGTCCGCCTCGGAGTCGACCTGGCCGCGCCGGGCCCGCTCGGCGGCATCGGCGATCACGCTGGCCTTCTTGCGCTGGACGTCGCGCAGTGCGGCGTCCAGACCCTTCGGCTCATAGGAGAGCGACAGCGTGCGCCGGACGCCGCCGGTGAACAGGAGCTGGTGCAGGAAGCCGGCCGACGTTTCAGTCCTCGGCCAGTTCTCCACCCAGTACGTGGCATGGACGGCCGAGTCGGTCGCGATGTGGTCCGCCTTCTCGACGACCACGACGGGTCCGGCGGCCGCAGGCTCGGCCTCGGGACGGCCGGCGGTGGACCACCGGTCCAGCGCCGTGAGGGCCTTGGGGTCATAGGCCGTCCGCACGACGGCGGCGATCTTGCGGGCAGTGAGCCAACCGGTGGGGTTGAGCCCGGCGGTCCGCGCGGCCTGGTCGAAGGTGGAGGTCAGCTGCGCCAGAACGCTGAAGGAGCCGGTCAGGCCACCGCCGGCCTGGTTGATCAGCCGTCGCGCGGCCTTGGTGTCCAGCGCCACCGCGACGTACGCCTCGTGGGGTGCCGCCGCCGGGCCCGCGCTCTGGATCAGCTCGCCGTAGATCGTGCCGGCCATGGGGGCGTGGGGTCGGCCGTGCTCTTCCCAGTAGCGGCGAAGCGCGTCGCCGGAGTCCGGGACGGTGCGCTCGATCACCTGGATGCGGGCGATCTGCCCGGTACGGGCCAGCGCGGCCAGCGCGCGTCCCCAGCCGTTGACGTTGGCCTGCTGGGTGCCCGGGTCGAGCAGCGCGTAGGCGCGGGAGGAGACCTTGACCACGGCGGTCAGCGTGCCGCTGTGGGGATCGTGAACCGCACCGTACCTACCGTCGGGGGAGGTGACCACGCGCAGGCTGGCGGCGGTGCCGGGAAGGTGGAGGACTCCTTCGCGGGTCGGCCGACGGGAGGGCCGGGTGAGCCAGACGAGCTGGCCGCGCATCCGGCGCAGGACGTACCGGGTGACGATCGGAGCCCAGTCCGCCAGGGCACGGCCACGGTGGCGGACGAAGACGAACAGGGAGATGACGGCCCACAGCGGGATGAGCTGGAGGGCGCCGACCACGCCGCGGGTGAGGACGACGGCGAGAAGGAGAAGGCCGGTGAGGCCGGCGACGATCAGCTGCGGGGCGGTCAGGCCGAGCAGAATGCCGCGCCTGCTGCGGTGGGGGAACTTCACGGTGGCTGTAGAGGCCTGGTGCTTGCCGGACATGGTGATTCCAGACGGTGGGAGCGGGCGAAGGACGGGGCGCGCGGCGCTCTTCTGGAGGTCATGGGGGACTCCAATGCTGGTCGGTCAGGGTGGGGCGGGCCGCGGTGTACAGCCCGCCCCGGGTGTGATGGGTCAGGAACCCGACGTCGGCTGGGTGGGGAACACCCAGTTCGTCGGGGTCGGAGAACCGGTGGCCGACGGTCCGGCGAGGGTCGGCGGCGCAGTCGCGGGGGCGACAGGCGGCATGGAGGTCATGCTGCCGCCCGGTGCAGAGGCGCCGACGAGATAATCGGAACTGGGAGTGACGCCGTGGACGCCCACCTCGGACCCTTCCGCTTCGTCCCCGCTGGGACGCGTGATCAGCGGTGGGATCCCGGGCCGCTGGATCAGGGCCCGGCCCTTGTCGCCAGTCGCGTTCGGGTCCTCGCCGTACCGGAAGCGGGTCTGCTGCTTGGGCGGACCGGCGTCGATACCCTCCTTGCTGAGGTTGCCGCCGGCAGGATTGATGCCGGCGGCGACGCCATCGGCGCCCGCACCGGGGACCTGGTTCGGCCCCTGGGGAGCAGGAGCACCGGTGCCGGCCTGCATCGCCAGGGTGCCCGCGGTCTTCGCCGCCCCGGCGGCGACCGCCATGCCGGCGACGCTGGTGCGGTGCAGGTCGTCGTGGCCTCCGCCATCGCTGGCCCAGTGCACGAACTTGTACGTCGCGTACGGGCAGAGCAGCACGAGGACCATCACGACGATGCCCGCCATCGCGTCGGACAGGGCTGCCATCCCGTCGCTGGCGTCGCTCTTGCCCATGGCGGAGACGCCGATCAGGAAGACCACCGTCATCAGGAGCTTGGAGACGACCAGGGTGGCAGTGGCCTCAATCCAGCCGCGCCGCCACCGCTTGGCGACCTCCCAGCCACCGCCGGCACCGGCGAACACGGCGAGCGAGACCATGATCAGGACGCCGACCTTGCGGGCGACCATGACGCCCCAGTACAAGAAGGCACCGATCGCGCACCCGAGGGCGACCAGGGCTGGGACACCCCAGCCGAGGCCGTACATCGCCCCCAACTGGTTGACCTTCACCACGCGCCGGATCGCATCGTCGACGGAGGTGTTGGCTGCTTGAAACAGTCCGTCGGAGAGAGCGTCGACCACGGTGATGGCGACAGACGTGAAGGCAATGGCGGAGAAGCTGAAGAGGACGCCGGTCATGGTGCCGAACGCAGCCTGAGCAAGAGCGCGTTCATCGCGTCGCCAGGCCGCGGTCATGAGCTGGATGCAGAAGATGCCGACGGTCAGAGCGAGCCCGATGGGCAGCAGGAGCTCGTAGTTGTCCCGGAACCATCCGGCGTTGAGGTCGATGGCGGTCGTCTCGTTGACGGCCTTGGCGGCGAGATCGGCCGCGCTGGCCGCCAGTTCACCCATCGACTTCGCGATCCACGCGCCGATGCCGTCCGTGACGGTTCCGGCGGGGTTGGTGGCGAAGTCGACGGCGCCGCACACCTTGTCCATCAGCGGGAAGTCGCAGACTCCCATGGCGACACCTCCTTTCCTGAACGGGGATTAGGGCGCGACGGACGGCATGACGCCGACCAGGGCGCAGGGGTGGTCGGGCCGGCACTGGACCGCGAGGGTGGTGGCACGGCTCTCCGCGCCGCCGGCGGGCGAGCCCTTCCAGGCGATCGACTGCTTGCCGGAGACCGTGACGGCGTAGACGTAGCCCTGGGTGATCGCCCCCGGGTCTTCCTGAAGGGCCCGGGTGAACGCGTTCGGGAAGTGGCCCTCGTACACCTTGGCGGTGACGAACTGGCCGTTGGCGGCCATCTCCTTCCACAGCACCGCCGAGGGGAAGACCTTGTCGACCGAGGCCGGGTCGGCGTACTTGGTCTCCGTGGTCAGCCACCCGTGCAGAGCCTTCCGCAGCTCGGGCTGCGAGTACGCACGGGTGTCGTAGGACCAAAGCGCTGCTGCGGCTGCCTTCCCGTACGCGATCGGGTCATGGGTCTTCGGCGGGACCGGAAGAGCATGGGGACGGGTGTGCGGCGTGATCGGCCCGGACGGCGACGCTGGTGAGGAGGAGGCCGTGGGTGAACTCGGTGGTGGAACAGGAGTTTCGGCGGGGCTCCTGCCGTCGCGGGAGAGGTACGCGGCCAGGCCGGCGAGGGCGACGAGTACCGCCAGGACGACGGTGCCGAGCAGCGCCCGGCGGCGCACGCGAGATGCGCCGCCGGGGTGGGTGGAGTGCTGAGCCATCAGTGGACCTGCGTCCCCAGCGTGCTGAAGAAGGCCACCACGCCGTTCGCCGCACCGAGCAGAAGAGCTGCGCCGGCGCTCACCAGCACGCCCTTCTTGCCGTTGGCCTCCGCCTGGTGACCGCCCGAGTGGTGGCCCCAGGCCCACACGCCCGCGCTGACGGCGAGGGCGCCGACCACGGCGATGAGGCCGAAGAGGTTGATCGAGCCCATCACCTGCTTAAGGACGGACAGGCCCGGCAGACCACCCTCGTTCGGCTTGATTCCGGGATCGTAGGCGAGCTGTATGACCTGGTCGGCGAGATACATGGAGAACTCCGGTTCGATTGCGCGCACGCCAAAACCCACTGGGGCGAAGCGGCGGTGCGAGGAAAGGGGAGAGGGGAAGAAGCGCCGGTCAGACGACTCGGCGGGCCGCGAGAATCCGCGGTTTCCAGGAGGCGAGGGTCGTGATGCGGACAACGTCGCCGGGGCGCGGGGCGTGGACGATCAGGCCCTGCCCGATGGCCATGCCGACGTGCTCGGGTACGGCGGCCGTCCCCTCGGTGAAGAGCAGGTCACCCGGCTGAAGGGCATCCACCGACACCGCCTTGCCCTCCTTGACCTGCGTGTACGTCGTGCGCGTCAAGGTGACCCCGGCGGCCTTGTACGCCTGCTGCATCAGGGAGGAGCAGTCGCACCGGCCCATCGCTTCGTTGCCGTGGGAGTCGGTGCAGCTCCCGCCCCACTGGTACGGCGTGCCGAGCTGGCCGAGCGCCCACCGGATCGCCGTCTGGACCTTCGGCGGAGCGTTGGCGGGGATCTTGTACTCGGCCGGCACAGCGCCGGGCGGGATGGTGCCGAAGTCGGTCAAGTCCCCCTCGGCACTGCAACCGCCCGCAGTACTGGGGAGAGGACTGCCGGTGCCGGCCGAGCCGGACGGCGAAGGGTCCTGTGACGCGCCACCAGCCTTCGGTAGCAGGGGCTCGATGGCCTTCTGCAGAGAGGTGGCCAGGGGCTCCCACTTGGCGTACGCCTCCGGGAAACCCGACCGCTGCACCGCCTGGGCGGCCTGCGTGACGGACAGGGACTGCCAGCCCGAGACCCTCCGCAGCCCCTCGTAGAACTTGGTCGAGGCATGCACCGGGTCGAGGATCTCGTTCGCCGTGCCCCAGCCCATCGACGGCCGCTGCTGGAAGAGACCCAGCGAGTCGCGGTCGCCGTAGGTCAAGTTCCGAAGGCCGCTCTCCTGCAGGGCGGTCGCCAGGGCCACGACCTGCCCCCGGGCCGGGATGTTCATCGCGACGCCGGTGGCCTGGATCGTCCTGGCGTTGGGCACCTGCTCGGCCGGGTCGTCCAGACCCGGCACGGAGAGTGAGCCCTCGTCGCCACCGTCCAGGATGGCCTTCACCTGGGTGGCGACGGCGGCGGTATCCACATCCTGTGCCCCGCCGGTCGAGCAGGAGGCCGAGGCGGTCCCGGCCCCAATGGCGAGAATCGGAACGGCCATCAGCAGCGGAGCGATTGCGCAGAGACCGACGACGCCCTTGGTGGTCTTCTTCATCGCCGCCGCCGTTCACCGAGGCGGCGGTGCCGGCCGGGTGATGGCGTCGGGTCGGGGCGCGGATGTATCAGGGCATGCTGCATCGCAGCGGCTCCTCGGTGTTCGTAGGAGGCGCGGTGCAGACTTCTCGTGCAAAGCCGTCGGCACCGCGCCGATGTGTATCCGCCGCTCGGGCGGGCCCAGGTCAGAGGAGTTGGTAGCTCCCGGACGCCGGTCTCAGGTCATGCGCGGCAGCCAGCCGCGCTCGTAATCTCAGGCAGTACACCGGGGCTCCTGACGGTGTGTGGGAAGGAAGAGGGCACCGTGCCTGCGATACCGCTCGACTGGACGAGACAGCACGGATAAGCGCAGGTCAGCGGGGGTGGAGCGAGGCTCCTGCCCGGTGACACGGCGAGACAGTAGACCGGGATTCCGGCCGCACCAAACGACTCCCGGACGAGGGCCAGCAGCACGGCCCGCCTCGTTAGGTACGGCCGGAGATCGCCACTAACCTCCAGCACAACCCCGCACCGGAAGAACGCCGTTGAGCGCTGCCCGGAGCGGGCCCAGCCCCGCCATGCCCTGAGAGAGGCACTCCCATGAGCTACACGCTGCACCGAGGCGACGCCCTGACCGTGCTGAAGTCCCTTCCGGACAAGAGCGTCAACGCCGTGATCACCGACCCGCCGTACAACTCCGGCGGCCGTACGAGCTCGGAACGCACCGGACGGACCGCGCGCGCCAAGTACGTCACCAGCAACAGCGCCCACGACCTCGCCAACTTCCCTGGCGAGAACCGCGACCAGCGCTCCTACCGCTCCTGGCTGACCGAACTGCTCACCGAGGCGTACCGGGCCTCGACCGAGCACGCGGTGGCCATGGTCTTCTCCGACTGGCGCCAGGAACCGACAACGTCCGACGCCCTGCAGATGGCAGGGTGGACCTGGAGCGGCACCATCCCGTGGATCAAGCCCGCCAGCCGGCCCCGCAAGGGCGGGCCGAAGCAGGACTCCGAGTTCATCATCTGGGGCGTCAAGGGATCCCTCGACAACACCCGCGACCTCTACCTGCCCGGCCACTACATCGCCTCCCAGCCCCGTAAGGACCGGGTGCACATCACCCAGAAGCCCGTCGAGATCATGCAGCAGCTCGTGCAGGTCTGCCCCGAGGGCGGCACCGTCCTCGACCCGTTCACCGGCAGCGGCTCCACGGGCGTCGCAGCTCTTCGAGAGGGCCGTCGCTTCGTGGGCGTCGAGCTGTCCTCGCACTACGCCGACGTGGCCGAGCAGCGGCTCCGTGCAGAGCTGACCAAGGACGACTTCGACCTGGCCGGACCGGAGGCGTGATCATGAGAGCGGAGAGAGCCTGGGACCGGCGGGCCGCAGACGCCGAAGGGCGACTGGAGCATCGAATGACCGATGCGCCAGCCGCCCTCCTCGTTGCGTCAAGCTGCCTCGAAAGCCCGCCGGATCAACGGCGCCGCCTTCTCCAAGTCCGCCGCCGAGACGAGGCGCACCTCCAGGTCCCCCGTCCCGAGATGCCCGATACCGCGCATGTCCCGGGTGAAGCCCTCCTCCAGCACGACCGAGTCCGGGTCGAGTCTGAGATAGACCAGGATCGCCTCGTGCTTCGGACGGAAGATCACCGATGCCACGTTCACCAGCCGCCGGTAGGCGATGTAGTGCCGCAGCGGCGCCACCTCGACCTCGCCCCACGCCGTGAGCGCCTCGTCCAGCTCCGCGTACAGGTCCCGCAAGGACTCCGGCACGAGCCCGGCACCTGTCGGCGCAGGAGTCGCCGGGGCCGCCGGCGCGCTGTCACCCACCGCGTCCCGCTCACGGCTCCGCCGAGACGAAGAGGCGCTCGGAGAGCCGGGCGAGGAATCGACGAGCAGCAGGCTCAGCAGGCCGCCCTCGAAGACCCGGTAGCGCACCAGGTCGATGCGCTCGGGCAGCCACTGCACGGCCACACGGTCATGGTGGGAGAAGCCGGCCGCGATGCAGACCATCCGCGGACGCCGCCAGTCGATCGACTCCGCCGCCTCCGCCCCCAGCATCTTCCGGACGAGCGCCTCGAACTCGTGCTGCGCCGAGCGCAGCCAGGACAGATACGAGACGGCCTGCGACAGCACCCCGCTGTCGGAGCCCCTCTTGAACTCGATCACGACCGGGCTGCCGTTCTCGTCCAGCCCCAGCGTGTCGATCCGCCCCCGGTGCCACGGACCAGTCGCATACTCCGACGCCACGAACCGGATGCCGAGCATCTGCTCCAGACCGGCCTCGACCCGCCGCTGCAGCTCCACCTCCAGCGCCACCGTCGAACCGGACAGCTCGACATCCCGCCCGTCCGCGTCCTGCCGGAACAGCATCAGCTCGGCCACCAGCGCCCCTCCCATGATCCCTGTAAGAGGACCAATCGACGGGGGGCTCCGCGTATTCCGCCTTTGTGCAGCGGGAAACGGTCGGCCGAAGCCCTGGCACATGTCAACCGTCGCAGTCCCGCCGATTTTCCGAGTGCATGGGCCCAGTTCAATCACGGCATGGTGATCGGATTGCCGGGGGAGCGGGGGTGTATGGCGGTTGGAGGTCTCATGGGAAGAGGCGGACTGGAGTTCTGGCCGAGTTACGGGACGCGGAGCGATTCGTGATCGCGCGGGAGGTACGGGCTCGGCGCGCCGTGCCAGCTGATGCGCAGGGTGTCTCGGGCGCGAGTCGCGGCGACGAAGAGGAGGGAGCGGGACTTGCGTTCCTCCCGGAGGAAGCGCTGGGGGTCGGTCTCGCGATAGCGGTTCATGACGGAGGTGCGGGGGATGACTCCGTCGCGGGCGCTGACGATGGCGAGCTTCTGGTATTCGAGGCCCTTGAAGCGGTGCATGGTGCCGACGTGCACCTCGCCGTCGCCCTTGACGCCGTCCTTGGTGAGTTCGGCGACGGTGATGCCGGCCTCCGTGGCGAGGTAGTACATGACTTGGTTCACCGAGTCGCGGTCGGCGACACATACGGCGATGTTGCCGCGCGGATCACGGCGCGGGCCATTGCCACCGTCGCCCGAGGTGAGCTCTTCGCGCCAGGTGTGGATGGTGGTGGCGAGCTGGGTGAGTTCGTCGTCCCAGGAATTGCAGGGGACGAGTTCGGGGACGGGGCCACGGAGTACGGAGCGGTAGCCGGCGAGGTTGTCCGTTCCGTCGTCAAGGTCGTCGAAAGCCAAGGTGCTTCCCTTGGTGTCCACGACCTGCATGGCGCGGGCGAGGATCTCTTGCGTGGTGCGGTAGCTGAGGGTGAGGCGGGAGGAGCGGCCCCTGATGTTGACGCCAACGGTGCCAAGGGTGACCTGCTGGTCGTAGATGCGCTGGTGGGTGTCGCCGGCGATGAACATGTCGTCGGGGCCCGGCGCGACCATGGCACGGAGCATCTTCCAGTGGGCGGGGCGCAGGTCCTGAGCTTCGTCGACGACGACGTGGCGGTAGCGGTGCCCGATGTAGCGCATGCCGGAGCTGTCGTCCCGGTGAATGAGGTCCTTGCCGCCGACTGCGTCCTTGTGTTCCTGCCGTGCCTGAATCTTGGCGGCGCGTTCCATCTCGAAGCGGGCGGCGCGTTCGGCCGCCTGACCCCAGGTTTCGCGGTTCTCCTTGTCGAGACGCGCGGTGAACTGCTCCAGGATCTTCCAGATCTGCGCGCGCTCGGGGCGATTGATCGACCGGCCGCGGCCGGCCCGGCGGGCCTCGAAGTACGCCTTGCGGTTCCCAAGGGACTGGCCGAGGATCACCTGCTCCCATTCCTCGTAGAGGAACTCGGCTTCCCAGCGCTTCTCGTCGAGCTCGAACAGGAGCTGCTGCAGCATCCCCAAGGCGACGGTGTCGTAGATGCGCTGTTTGCCGGCGCCGCTCAGGGAGTTTTCGTTGAGGACGCGGGCCGCGAGCTTGTCGATGTGGGTGATCTCTACGCGAGCGAGAAGCTCCGGATCCAGAAGGGAAGCGAGGCGGGCGCGGAGGTCGACGGTGAGATTCTTGGTGAAGGTCGTGAGCAGGATCGGTTTGTTGTGACCGGGAGGAAGTTGCCCGGCCAGGTGCCGGACCCGGTGAAGGGCGACGATGGTCTTGCCGGTTCCGGGGCCGCCGGAGACGCGGGCGGGTCCGTTGTAGCGGCGGTCGACGAGCTTGGCCTGGGTGGGGTGGAGGAAGACCTTCCAGGCCCGGAAGTCTCCTTCCTCCAGAACGTCGCGGACGTCGTCGTCGATGGTGGTGACGGTGGTGCGAGCCAGGGCCGCCCCGAGGTCGTGGCGCTCCTCTTCGGGGAGTCGTACGTCGACGGGCGCGGTGATTTCCCGGCGTACCTCGTCGATGGGCATCCCGGCGGCGAGACCGTAAAGGATGTCCTTGGTCAGCAGGGGGGCGCCGGACACCAGCTGGTCGAGTTCGGCACTCTCGGTGACGGCGAGCGCGAGGTCGATGAGCTGCGTGGCGACACCGAGCTCTCGCAGGTCCTCGCCGGTGACCCCGGACAGCAGCGGCTCGGCGGGCTCGACAGCCGGAAGCGGTGCAGTGGTGGCGGGCTTGGAGACCTCCGCGACCTGCGCCGGCGGCGCGGCCTCGTGGTCGGATGCCGGGTCGGGAGTCTGGTCGATCGGGGTGAGGGTGACGCCGGCGCGCTGGAGCACGCTCGGTCCGACCACGGACAGGTCGACGAACTCGATTTCGCCCGTGACGCGGTTGATCGCGACGGAGAGTTCTTCGTAGACGTGCTTGCGGTGCCGCACGGCAACGACGAGCCACCGCTGTTGTCCTCGCTCATCGACGCCCGCCTTGGCCAGTAGGGCCCGGTACGACTGGTCGATCTTTGCGCGGAAGACCCGTCCGTCGCCCTTGAGGGGCTTGAGGTCGAGGCCAGGATGGTCGGGGTTCTGCCGGAAGCGGTGGCAGAAATCGTAGAACCTGCCCTTGACCGAGCGGTCGAGCTTGTAGAGCTCGTTTTCTGCCTTCTCGTACAGGCTGAGCCGTGCGGTCATCAGGTGGTCGGGCCTTTCGTATCGGGGAGGAGGGTGAGAAGGGTGTCGAGATGGCTGAGCCAGTCGGCGGCTGTGCGTACGGTCCAGCCGTCGGCGGCGTACGCGTCGTCCCGTTTGCGTCGCTCGTCGTCCTGAGTGCCGTGTGCGTCTGCGGTGACAACGGCGACCTTGATGGAGGGATCGATCCAGGCGAAGTCCGCCTGCCAGCCTCGTTCGCCGAGTTCGTAGCCGAAGACGGGGGCCTTCTTGCCGCTTGCGGCGATCTGCTTGGCCAGTCGAGTGAGGTCGGAGTCCGGTTCGTCCTCTTCCAGGAGGTCGATGATGTCCTCGTCCCAGGCCCTGTCCCGCAGGATCCCGGCGACCGCCTTTTCCAGAGGGGATTCCGCTGTGGGTTCGGTGGCGGATCCGACATCGCTGACCGGGGCCCCCGCAGGGCTCTGCGCCGGCACCTTCTCCGCATCGGGGGCGGGCCGCCGCTGCACCATCAATGATTCGAGCTCGCCGATGCCTCCGCCGATGGTGAGGATCTCCACGGGGAAGCCGGCGGCCTGACTGGTCGCGAGCTGGATGCCGTCGCCACCAGCGAAGGCCAGGAACTGCAGTAGGTTCGACCAGTACAGCCAGGACCGCCACATGAGCTTGTGCGCGTCGGTGCCGACAGCCTCCGTTAGGTCGTCGAGGACGGCGATCGCGCTCCACTTTGGTTGCTCCGCGCCGTCGTCCCCGGAGGCGTCCACGGTGTAGATCAGCGGCAGCCCGCACTCGTCCGTTGCGTGCAGGACGAGGACGTCCCCGTCACCTTCCTCCGATTCCGGTTCCGGTCCAGCCCCTCGGCCGAGAGCGGCGAGGGCCGTGCGTACCGTTTCACGCGCCTGGTTCCTGTCGGCCTGCTGGACGAGCGGTTCGGGGGCGCTCATCAGTCCGCCGACAAGTGCCTTGGCCCGCTGTCCCCAGGCGGTACGCGAAGGCTGCCGCAGGTAGGCGAGGAGCGTTTCGATGGGGTTGGCGAACACCGCGTCGGCGAAGTGGGCACGGTCGCCGCCCATCTCCTCGTACCACTCCTTGGCAGTGTCCTGCCCGGTCCGCCGGTACGGCGGCCAGACCGGCCGTGCCTTGGCGGCGTCGCCCTTCTCGAAGAGTTCCAGGTCGTCCCAGGTGATCTGGAAGACGATGTGCCCGTCTGCCCGTAGGTCGTTGCGCTTGGCGCAGTCGGAGGCGATCCGGTTGTGCTTGCGGCTGGCGTGGTAGCGGTGTCCGTCGAGGTAGACGGTGACGGACCGGCGAGGTCCGTCGGTGGACTCGAAGGTGAAGTCGGTACGGGTGTACTCCAGGTTGCGCTGGGCTGTCAGCCGCCATCCCGTGGACCGCACGGTCCTGGCGTCTGTCCCCTTACCCTCGCCCGGCCCGGCTCCGGAGCCGGTGAAGCGGAGATATCCGCTGTTCGTGCCGCTCTCGTCGAGCGCGGCGTCGTCCTGGGTCTCGCTCCACTTGCGCAGGGCCGCGAGGAAGCGGGCTTCGAGGTCGGACTCGACCTGTTTGTCCAGGCCGATCAGGTCGGTGGTCTCCACCTTGCCGACCGACCAGCCGTCGATGGGGTTGCCGTCGCCGTCGCGTAGCGGCTCGCCGTTCTCGTCGATCGGGCCGAGGAGGTCGCCGAGGATCGTCAGGGCTTCCCGGCGTGAGACGACATCCTGGTGTCGTTCCTCGGTGTGGCGGTGCAGACAGCGGTGGCAGGCACGCAGGCCCTCGTCCTGGCAGGGGCACGCGAGGAGCACGGCGCGGGCCTTGAGGAGCATTTCCTTGAAGTCGTCGGAGTCAGTCAGACGGTCCAGGTACCCGGTGCCGCCGGGGAGCCGGTCGAAGAGCACGAGGAAGTGGCGCTTCTCGCCGGTGGCCTGGTCAGGCATCCTGGCCAGTGTGGTGTCCAGATGGGAGGGATCGCCGCCGAACTGTCGGTCGACACCGAGCCGCAGCGCGGCCTTGAAGGAGTAGATCTTCTCCTCCACGAGCACGGTGGCCGCCGGCAGCAGCACCCGCAGGGCTTCGGTGTGTAGCTGATGGGCCAGGAGCACCGGCTGCTGGGGTACCTCGGAGGCCTTCTTCCCGCGCCGCAGCGGGCACCAGGGCTGGTGATGCTTGACCTTCGGGTTGTGGCCGGCGGAGGAGCCCAGGGCATCGGTGTCGTGGTCGAAGACCGGCTTGCCGTCGGCGGTCGCCGCCCCGCACGCGGTGCACACGTGGAACGGTGCCATGCGGACGTCCTGCCCGGCGAGTTCGTCCTCGGACTGCGAGTCGAACCGCATCGGCCCGACGTTGACACGACGGATCACCGCCTTGCGGCAGTAGTCGATGCCGAAAGTCTGGCGGGTGTGCCTCCAGGACGTTCCTTGCTGGATCTCGTTCTGCGGAATGTCCACCGCGTCGATGACCGTGTAGTACCGCTGGTCGCGGTCGTCCTTGTCATCTCCGATGCGTGCGTCCTCGCGCTTGTCGCGGGAGGTGACTACGGTCGGCTCGACGACCTGGTGCAGGCACGATCCGTCGTCCGCGATCCGGGCGCTGTGGCACCGCGGGCACGGCTGCCGGTCGTCCTTGGCGTTCTCGGTCCGGACGTAGCCGCATTCCTGGCAGAACCGCCAGGTCTTCCAGTCCGGCTGGGAGGAGCTGCCGATGTCGACACCGGTGATCTCGTGCTTGTAGCCGTTGACGTAGAAGGTGTTGCCCGGCGCGAGTTCGGACAGGGCATAGCGTCGGGGACGGTCGTAGGAGCGGACCTTGGAGTCGAAACGGTCTCTGTCGGTGTTCGGGTCCTTGCTGTCGGGCCAGTACAGCGTCGCGTTGAGGGTGGTGACCGAGTCGATGAGGGCGTAGTTCGGGAGCAGGCCGAGGTCGCACAGAGCCTGCTGGGCCGTGGTGAGGCCCAGCTTGTGCAGTCGCTTGCCGACCGCCCGGTGCTCGGCATCGAGTTCCGCCTTGCGGGCGCGCTGCTCGTCCTCGGTGTCGTGAAGTTCGTCGCGGGCCTCCGCGATGTACTTCAGTCGCCGGCGCAGCACGTCCTCACCACGCTGCCACTGCCGTTCGGCCCGCTCCACCGCGCTGCGCAACTTGCGCTTCGCGTAGGTCCGCAGGTCTTCCGCCGCCTGCTCGTTGACCCCGATGGGGAAGAGCCCGAGGAAACCGTCGACCAGGCTATCGGCGTCGGCGAGCGCTGTCTCGACCAGATCGGCGAGGTATCCCGACGGGCCGAAGAGCGCGGGTGCCTGGTGGGGCACGGCGGGTAGCGGCCGGCCGTCGGGACGCAGCATCCGGCCCCGCGCGGCCAGGTCGAGCAGGTGCGCGAGGTATTGACGGCGCAGGATCTCGATGGCCGACAGGTGACTGCCCGGCGGCACGATCTGCCCGGCGATCATCTCGCGCGGCTGATCCAGGTAGTACAGATCACGGCGGCTGCGATCGGGGATGGTCAGCAGGAACGCGTTCCCGGTGCGGCGACCGGCCCTGCCGACCTGCTGAGCGTAGTTGGCGGCGCGCCTGGGCAGAGCGGCGAGTACGACGGCTGACAGATCGCCGATGTCGATGCCCATCTCCAGAGTCGGCGTGCAGGACAGCACGTTGGGGTCCTTGAACCCGCTGCCGTCCTTGAATGCCGCTTCGACCTTCTCCCTCTCCGGACGGGTCAGCATGCCCGTGTGCTCGGCCGTGATGACCTGGTACGTACCGGCCTTGCGGTACAGCCGACGGTAGTAGTCCTCGCGGTAGTCCCGGTCCCGCTGGTGCCTGCCCAGCCCTTCGGGTCGGTTCCCGGCGACGAGACGGCCCTTGCGGCAGCGGTACGACGGGCAGGGCTGCCCGTCCCACTGGCCGAGCAGGCGAGGGTGGACGGTCTGCTCCCAGAAGCAGTCCGGGCAGCGCACGAACGCCTCGTTTACTTCCGTGTCCTTCAGGAGCTGCACATCGACAGCGCCTGGCTTGAGGCCGTAGATCCGCAGGGTGCCGTCCAGCGGGGTCCGCACCGAAAGCAGCCTGGCCTCGACCAGTGCGGGCAGCAGCCTCGACCAGAACTCGGCCGCCTGCTCACGCGGCAGCCCGAGAACACGCTGCGCCCACCGCTCGTACCAGGACAGCCGCCCCGTTGCGAAGTCGAACTCGCTCTTTGCCTTCGGGGCGCTGAGCAGGAACACCGGGGCTGCGATGCCCTTGGGGAAGGCGCGCATCCCGGTAGGCCGCTTGCCCCAGATGAAGTACCGACTGGTGCCGGCCTCCGACAGATACCCCTCCAGCCACCTGTGCCCGATCGCGCCACGGGTCCGCAGACGCTCCAGGAAGATCCGCAGGAACCCGAGGTAGCAGGCGTCGTCCTGCTCGATGACCGGCAGGCCGCCCCCCTTCCCGTACGGCTCGGTGTGCGCGGCCTTGACCAGAGCGATCGCCGCGGCCTCGTCCTTGATGCGGACGTGCGCGGCGGCGGTGCGGGTGAGCTCCAGCGTACGACCGTTGCGGGAGCGGAAACCGAACTCCATCAGCGCCTCGAACGCGAAGCGCTCGCCGATCAACTCCCAGGTCTTGCGGTCGCCGCCCCGCCCCTCGCCCGAGAGGAGCCGCTGGACGCCCTTGAAGTCGTGCAGGTCGGTGGGGACGACGGCGGCGAGGGTCTCCCGGTCGGTGGTCGCCGCGACCACGTCGGCGATCAGATCGTGCAGAGCGGTCGGACGCTCCTCCGACAGATGCTTCTTGAACAACGCCCGCAGGGAGAATGTGTACGAACGACTGGCCACGAACCCGGCCCGGTGTGCGGCATCCTGCACCGAGTCGTTGAACATCAGGGTCTTGTCCTCACCCTGCTGGTCGTCCATCTCCCCGCCGGTGAACAGCTGGGTGATCGAGGCCGCAGCGAGGGCCGCCGCACCGGTACCGAGGAAGCGGATCGCGTTGTGCGAGCCGCAGGCAGGACACCAGTCGTCCTCGGCGGCGGTGGTCGCGGTGTCACCGAGGTACACGAGGACGAAGGCCGAGTCGGAACCCGCGAGCCGGGGCTCGCCCGTCTCCCGGTCGTAGTCTCGGACCGGATCGGGCAACCTGAGACGACGGTTCGGTCCGTCCAGGACGCGCAGCTGCCCGGAGTTTGTGGCGGCCAGTGACGAACCGCCAGCTCCCACGCGCCGTCCGGCGTCGTCCATCGGCGCGGCACCGGATCCCTCCAACGCCTCCTTCTCCGTGGCCGCAATTAGGTTCCGGACACGCATCTTGTCCTGGCTCACCGAGGCACGCCGGATCTTGTGCGTGTCGACCTGGACGTCGGCGTCATCGGTCTCCGGCGAGAACACCGCCCAGCCCGACCGGCCGCAGTCCCTGCAGTACACCGCCGGCAGGAACAGGTTCGCCGTCTGCCCCGCAGTTGCCGTCGTCACCGGCGCGGTCCGCGCCGGCTGCTCCGCCGAGCGGTCGGTGGCACCGGCCGAATCCCACTGAAACTCGGCCTTCGGCCACGGCAGCACCCCCCGTACGAGACGGGACACCGACCGCGCCCACTGGTGCACCTCGACCTGCACGAAAGGACGCGGCTTCTCGGGCGTGGACGCGGGGTCGCGGGCCACCGACAGCAGCGCCACTAGACGGGCCAGCGCGGAAGCCGCCACTTCCGGTTGTCGGGTGATCGCCTGTCCCCAAGATGGCGCTCCCCGGCGCCACATCAGGTCCAAGACCTCGGGAACGGTCCGCACCTGCCCGTCGAGGGCGTGCATCACCGCCGAGGCCAGCATGTGTCGTTTCAGGTGCCCACCGAGCACGTACGGGTCGGTCTCCCGGGACCCGGTCACCGCCTCCGCCAGTGAGGCGAACTCCTCGTTCCCGAGGGAGGGGTCGGGGAGCATGGCCAGCACATCCGGCGCAGGCATCGGCAGCATGGGGTCGAAGCCGCTCGGCGGCACGAACTCGTCGACTGTCTGCCGGTTCTCCCCGACGATCGAGGAGGCGTCGAACTCCGTCCCGAACACTTGCGTCGCGACATCGAGTAGCTGCCGCACGCCGTCCTGGTCCGTACCCGACGCGAGCGTCGCCGAGGTCGCCACGGGACAGATCCGCCCCAGCGGCCGTCCCTTCTCCGATGCCCCTACGGCAGAGGCGAGCCGCCGCAACAGCATCGCGACGTCGGTGCCCTGTGCGCCGTCGTAGGTGTGGAACTCGTCGACGACCACGTAGCGGATGTCTGCGTCCGCCCACAGCGGGGCGTCCTGCGCACGCTGGAGCAGCAGGTCGAGCATCTTGTAGTTGGTGATCAGGATGTCGGGTGGCGAGATCTGCATGTCGGAACGGCGCGTATACACCCGGTCGTACTGGGTTGCCGCCCGGTCGCCGATGTAAAGACCGGCCCGTACCTTGCCCAATGCCTCGTGCTCATCACGCAGGAGGTCGTTGATGCGCTGCGCCTGATCGGTGGCGAGCGCGTTCATCGGGTACAGGAACACGGCCTTGACCCCGGTGCGGCCGGCCCTCCGCTCCCGGGCGCAGTGGTCGAGCACCGGATAGAGGAACGACTCCGTCTTACCGGAGCCGGTCCCCGTCGTCACGAGCGTCGGCTGCGGCGTACGACCACCCGCTGAGGACAGCCGCTCGAATGCCTTCGCCTGGTGCGCGTACGGCACCCAGTCGGTTCGCCGCCAGTCCAGGTACTTCTCCCAGGACCCGTCCGCCTGCACGAACGGCGTACGAAGACGGAGGAACGGCCCCCGGAACATCCCGGTGTTCTCGTCCCCCAGGAATTGGTGCAACGCCTGTCGCGCACCCTCGTCCGTGAGCGCGTACGTGGTCGACAGGTACTGCAGCAGGCTCTCCTTGAGCCCCTGCGCTTCGAGCGTCGGCCTCACGACTTGGGCACCTCCTGCTTGACCGGGTCCCAACGGCCGGCGGAGACGGCCTTGTCGAGACGCTCCTGGAAGTAGGCGTGGGCCTCGCGCATCTCGTGCTCGCGGTCGGCCTTGTAGAAGGGGGCGGTGTAGCCGTCGGGGACGGGTGGCTTTTCAGCCTCGGGGAGGGAGGCGTCCTTCTGGCCGGCGAGGTACTTCTCGAAGGCCTTCCAGTCGTCGCTGGTCTGGCCGTGGCCGAAGGTGTATCGGTTGCCGGCGATCTTGCGCTCCGTGGAGTCGAACCAGGTCACGGAGTCGAAGTCCTGCATGATCGGGAATCGGGCTCGGTACATGGTGATGAGCGTGTCGGCGTCGATTCCGAGCCAGACGGCCACGAGCGCGTCGATCTCGACCAGGGCGGCGCGCCGGGCGTACTCGGTGCGGAGTGGGGTGTCGCGCTGCCAGGTGGGCGTGACGGCGTGGAGCTCGGTCGTCATGTGCTCCCAGGTACGCGCCCAGGGCTCGTAGCCAGACCACTTGGGGTCGTAGAGCTCCTGCCAGAGGTCGGCGTAGGCGGTGGTCAGGCAGTTGAGACGGAGGGTACGGAGGAGGAGAGCTGGGGTGAGTGGGTGCTGAATGCGAGGGGCCGGAAGGGATTTGGCGCTCGCGAACTGCAGCTGATTGCGGTTCGTTGTCCGAAGGAAATAGTCCAGCGGCAGTGACGCCCAGAAGCCCGCAACCAATGCTGTCTCATAACGGGATGGCATAGTGAGGCTGAACAAGCCGTCTACGTGCGCAGCTTCTGGCGGAATCAATGCGGCGTAGAGGGCCCTTTCCGTATCGGGGGCGATCATCTTTCGCCAGGCCAAACGGACGAAGCGTGTACTGGGCTTTGTTGCTCGCGCAATGAGGGCATTGTCCACCGTTTCGTCCGATACCTCGGACAGTGGACGCATCAGTTTCTCCGCGAGTTGCTTGCGCATCGACGTTCGTGATTCCGTCGATCCCCGCAACTGATTGAGCTCCGCATGGTCCAGCCACAAGTCCTGCGCTTCGCGATAGGTAGCCTCGTCTGCTACGCGCCGGTACTCTGACTCCGGAACCGCGTCCGAGGGCAGCTCGATGTGATTGAGCCCAAGGACCTCGCCGCCACCTTGGCTCGGCTGCTTGAAGAATGGGTTGGCGACTCCGATTTGGGGGCCTTTAAGGATGACGCTTCCCCAGAAATCCGCCTGATAGTCTTCTCGGTCCTTCTGCCTCTTGTTGTAGTCAATGAGAGGGGTGTCCTTGGTGGAGCCATGGATCGGCTTCTTGGCTGCGCCCTCGTCGAATCCGATCGTGATCTGCGGCGAGAGGCTACCCAATCGATGGGGGTAGGCTGCAAGCGCGTTGATGGCGGGATTCTCAGCTGAACTCACCGGTGACAGGAGTCTGGCCTCGCCTGCTGGGACATCCTGCTCTCCGGAGAGTTCCTGCCACTTGACCAGCGTGCGCGAGGTGACTCGGACAACACGGGCGCGGTGCGGTCGTTCGTCCCAGCTGCCTTCGTACTTCACCCCTGGCGCGTCACCGCTGCCATCGTGCGCCTTTGAGAACCGAAATGCATCGACGGAGAACAGCCAGGAAAGATGGTCGAAGTCGATCTCTCCGTCTTCGCCATAGATGTGCACGCCGAAGTGGCTGGACCTGCCAACGGGTGGCGGGAAGAAGCGATTGCCTGCGTTAACGAAGTCGCCGTGCATCCGCAGCCGACGGTAGGCGGCATTCCGCAGTGCTGCTTCCTTGGCGCCTGTGAAGTGGGTGTCGGGATGTACGAGGCCGATCGTGCCGCAGGCGGCGAGGTGGCGCCAGGTCTGACACATGAACGATCGGTACAAATCGGGCTTCGTGCCTGCAATCAGTGGATACACCTGTGGTGCTGACAGATAGTCCGCTGTCGTGACCGTCGACGTGACCTCGCCCAGCACGTACGTGGTCACCTTCGGCCTCGCTAGTTCGGCCGTCCGACGCCGGTGTTTCTCCGCGGCCGGAGGCTTCTCCGTCAGCATGAACCATGGCTCGAACTCCGCGATGACGGAGTTCTCCTTCCACTCGGGCCGCACCCACGGTGGGTTACCTACCTGAAGGTCGAACCCTCCGCCCTCCGAGAAGGCCAGTGCGAAGTCGAGCTCCCAGTGCAAGAAGCCCTGATCGTCGGCGATGTCGCTAACCATCCCCATCCAGGGGAAACGGGCCTCCGGTTCCCGTTGGTCCATGTCCATCTCGGTCTCACTCTGGATGAGCTGTTCGTAGTCGCTGAGCTCCTTCAGGGTGTTCATGGAGCCGATGAGGGAGTCGGTTCTCGGGACCGGCCCGCGTCCGAGCATGGCTTCCAGGAAGTCCAGCCAGTCGTCGAGGTCCTTCAGCGCGATGAGCGGGCGACGCGCGGGCCGGGCGAGGGAAGGGGCGGGCTTGCTGGTTCGGACCGTGGTCCTCGACGGGCCGGCTTCCTTGATCTCTTTGTGCACCACACCGCTGGACGAGCCGTCGATGTCCGACAGGGAGATCTGGTCTCCTGCCATGTCGAAGAGCAGCACGTTCTCCACGAGGCGCGGTGCGCTCGTGGGCATCGGCGGCTCTGCCTCGACCGAGCGGGTAATCGGCACGTCGGCGGGTGATGCCTCCACGGCCCAGGCCATCGTCGCCTCGATCAGGTCACCGATGCTGCCCACGCCGTCGCCGCCCACCACCGGGGCGCCGAGATACACGTCGTCCGTGCCATCCAGCAGCCCTGCCTGTTCAGCCGGCCAGAACCACAGCGCGCACCATGCGTCCATGACCCGCTTCAGCCGCCAGTATGGGCTTCCGGCAGCCTTGAACAGGTCGGCGTACACCTTCTCCTTCGACATCCGTACGGAACCGGCATCATCCGTGCCGGCCTCCGAGCGCCGCAGGAAGGCGAACTCCTCGTCCTTCGGGTCCGCGCCCCAGACGGCGATGCTGCGGGAGATCTCCCGTTCCGACAGCTCCATTCGCTTGACCACGAGGGACCATAGGAACTCAGCACGTCGCGCGGCGTCACGCAGGCGCGTGTACTGAGAAGCGGCCTCGTCGCCAGTCTTCGTGTCGCGCATGGGTTCGCCGGTCTTCTTGGTCAACCGGCGATGGGGCTTCTGCAGGATCCCCTTCTTCCAGTCCGCGAGCGCCTTGACGCCGTCCTCGGCGAGCAGCGCGAGGAGCTTCTTCGCGTCCCCGCTTGCGCCTGTCACCGCCGCCCATCCAGGGGTCGGCAGCAGGAACTGGTGCACCGCCCCGTCCGGCAGCGGCTGCTTCGCGCCGTCCTTGAGGAACGGCAGCGGCGTCGGGGTGAGGGGCTTGGCGTTGAGCCACGGGGCTTTGCCCGTCTGGGGGGCTACGTCTCCGGCCGCGTAGACGGTCCGGCGTCCGCCGATCAGAGAGTTGCCCCGCCGCAGGTGCAGTCCGAACCACGGCGCCCGCATGCCCGGGTGCATGGTGTTGAGCCATAGCGAGACCTCGGCCAGTTCGACCCCCGTCGCGTTGAGGTCCACACCGTAGGCGTTATGCAGCGCGATGTACGCCTTGGCCTTCTGCTTCTCCGTCAGCGCGTCCGCCGTCGGAATGGAGACACCCAGCTCGTCCTGCCGGCGCCGCAGGTACTCCTCGGCGACCTGGTTGATCGCCTCGTTCAGGAACGCGCCCGACCCGAGCGCGGGCTCGCAGATCCGGTACTTCAGCAGTTCCGAGGCCCGCGTCTTGACGACGTTGCCGTCGGCGTCCTTCTCCTGGTCTACCCGGTGCTTGAGTGCGAGCTCGACGGTGACCTTGGTGAGGGACTCGGGTGTGTAGTACGAGGCAGACGTCTCCCGGTCGCGGCCGGCGAGGCGGTACACGAAGCAGCCCGGCGGGTACTTCCTGGGCCCGCGCAGCCCCCTCTGCACGTCGTGCTCGTCGTACATGACCCATGTGTTCTCGGGGTACTCCTTGAGTCGCTGGGAGGGGACGAGCCAGGAGCCCTTCGCCGGGTCGCCGCTCTTGGCGACTTCGCACAGCTCCTCCTCGGCGATGATGCCGGTGTACGACATCAGGCCCTCGTAGACCGCCCCTAGCTGGTTGATGCCGAGGTTGCGGTACGAGATGAACCCGGCGCGACCCCCGGGGCCGTCGGCCTTCTTCAGGGTCAGCAGGCGCAGCACCTGGTGCAGGGCGCTGTTGCGCGGTCGCAGGTCCAGCCAGCGGGGCTCGGCGTCCTCGTCGCTGCGAGGGTCGCGGGTCTCAGTGCCGATGAGCCGTACGGAGTCGCGCTCGAAGAGTTCGCTGCGCAGCGGTTCGAAGCGCAGGCCCCGGTCCTCGCTCCGGTGCTTCTCCTTGCGGCGCCGGGTCTCCTCATCGTCGCCGGGCAATTCGTCGTTCGGCTCGGTGCCGTAGGGGCGGTAGCCGTTGTTGACCTTCTTGAAGAGCAGGTCGAGGGAAGCGTGGAGGTGGACGCCGTTGCGGGTGGTTTCTTCGGTCAGCTGCTCGTCGCGCTGGACCAGTTCACGGAGGCGGGCCATGGAGTACCCGGCCTCGTAGGAACCGTCGTCGGCCGGCAGGATGCCCAGCTCGGGGCGGGCTTCGGCGTAGAGAAGGAAGAGGATCCGGTAGAGGTAGCGGAGCGACTCCTGGGTGAGCTGCCTGGCGAAGGGCTGGTCGGTGCGCTCGATCTCGCGCGGTTCGACCCCGATTTCCTCCAGGCGCTCTAGTACCGCGTTGGCGATGATCTCGACGGACTTCTGGAGCCCTTCGCGCAGCTCGCTGGACACGCCCACGGCGTTGTCACGGGACGCCTTGATCAGAGCGTCGATGGCCGGCGCCTTGCCGTCCTCGGCAGGGGCGAGCGCCTCGTGGCTGAACAGCCCGGCGATGGTGGCGAGTTCGCCGTACTGGCGGCGGTCGTTGCGTTCCAGGGCAGCGTCGAGGTTGACGGCCAAGTATCGGCCTTCGCCCCAGGTCTGACGGTCGGCAAGGACGACTACTCCGCCGCACAGCAGCAGGACGAAGCGCGGGGCCGTGCCGCCTTCCTCGCCGAGTTCGCTCTGGAAGAGCCAGGTGGCGAGCGCCTGCCCGGTCTCGTAGGTCTCACCGCTGCCTGCCCGTACCGCGTGGAGCAGGCGGCCGTAGCCGTCCGAGTCGAGTGCCGTGTCGTTGCTCGCGGACCAGCCGCAGTCGACGGCCACGATGCCGTCGCCGTGCCAGGCCACCGTCACCTCGTGCTCGCGACCCGCCCGGTGCACGGTCAAGGTCCGAGCCGGGGGTACGGCCCCCGTGCCATCGGCGGCCCCCGTCGCGACGGGAAATCCGAGGGCGGCGAGGACCTGCTGGTGCCAGTCCGCGACGCGCTCCCGCCATTCCTCGTCCTGGTAAGTGTTCAGGCGCGCCTCGAAGGCTTCCGCCTGCGGGTCCGCGTCGTCCTGCTCGTCGGCCTTGGCCTGCTCGGCGAAGAAACCGCGGTACTTCTCGTCCAGGTACGTCGAACGCAGGGCGCGCAGCGCCTCGCGCGGAGTGGCACGCGGGTCGTTCGCGTCGCTCTCACGGTCTGCCCAAGCGGCGAGGACGCCCTTCTTGAGCCCGTCGCCGAGCTGCTCGGCGAAGTAGTACGCGGACAGGTACTCGCCGCGGTTGGAGAAGGAATCGAAGTCAGTGCTCATCGGTCGGTCGTCTCTCCGGCAACAGGCGCGGCGGATACGTCGGCTACAGCGGGGTGCCAGTCGACAGGCGTCGAGGACAGCGGTTCCAGGACGCCGAGCAGGCGCAGCATCGGGGCCCCGGAAGTCCGCAGCGACCTGATCATGGCCTTACGCCGGCTCGCGGTGAGGTCGACGTCCTGCTTGTGTTTACGGGAACGGGACGCGACGGCGAACAAGGCGTCCTGCTGCCACTGCGTGACACGCTTCTCGTACGGGGCGAGCACGGTGTCGATCTGCCGCGTGTACTCGGCCTCCCGGTCGGTGAGGAACCGGGTGGCAGCGTCGATGGCTGCCGGCACCAGGTCCTGGAGCCCGTCCCGGTCGGCCGGGGCGGCACGTCCGGGCATCTTCGGGCCCACGTTGCACGCGGCGAGGAAGGCGTCATCGATCCGCAGGACACGCGGGGCGGCGGGCAAGCCGACGATGGCCATCCACTCGACGACGGTGGGACGGCCCACCGCGTTGGAGTAGATGCCCTGGACGAGGTAGACCGGGCCCGACAGGTCTGCTGGCAGCTGCTCGTCCAGCTTCCCGGCCGCTTCGAGGTCGGGGGCGTAGGCGAGCACGAAGGCCTGGTCGTGCCGGAGAGCGGCCAGCGCCTTGTCGGTCACCCAGTCCAGGACGGGGTGGACGTCCGACACGTAACTGACATTCGGCCACTGGCTCTGGGTGGTCTCCCGGGCGACCTCGAGCCGCTTGGCGGCCAACCCCTTGTCGAAGGTGAGGCGCAGTCGCCCTTCCTTCTTCGCGGTGGGCAAGATGCCCTGGTCGGTCAGGTACGCCTTGGGCAGGGCCTTGAGCCGGTACACCAGGTCCGACGGCGGTTCGAAGGCGATGGTGCCGTCGTCCTCACGGCGCAGCTTGAGGACGTTCTCCGGCTTGTCGGGGAAGTACGTCTGCCGCAGCGCTTCGTCGAAGTAGGCCGCCGTGGCACCCGAGGCCCCGAACAGGCTGGGCACGGTGGCTCCGGGTACGTCGTCGGTCGGCTTCTTCGCGCCGACGTTGCCCATCAGCCGGCCAAGCATCGCCTTGGCGCCGCCGCTGGACTTCTTGATGGACTCCTCAACCGTGCGCCCCGCGATGAGGTCCCGCGTGAGGCGGTCTTCTTCCTCCTTCGCACGGTAGATGCCACTGACGGCCTCCGCCGATCCCTCGATCCGGTGTGCCTCCGCCTCGCGGGCGAGGAGCTTGGCACCCACCAGCCGGTCATCCAGGGGCAGAGCTTCTCCGGTCTCAACGTCCTTGCGCCACTCCACGTCGCTGGTGAGGACCAGAGCCCGGAACTGAGGCGGGGTGCCCTGCCCATAACGGTCAATACGGCCGTTGCGCTGCTCGATACGGATCAGCGACCACGGGAGGTCGTAGTGGATCAGCTGGTAGCACTGCTGATGCAGGTTGACACCCTCGGAAGCGACGTCACCGGTGAAGAGGATGCGCACCGGATCGGTGCGCAGACCGAACTTGGAGACGATGTCCTTCTGCTCGTCCTCGTTGCTGGCCTCGCCGTGCATGACCTGGACCACACCGCCGTAGGCCAGCCAGGGCTTCGACTTCGCCTCGGTCTCGTCCTGCTTGGTGCCGGTCCGGAAGCCGAGCCTGGCCGGTACGGCCTGCGCCAGCCACTTCAGCGTGGGAATACGCTCGGAGAAGACGACGACCCGCGTGTCCGACCCGGGCCCCACACCGATCTTCTTCAGCTCGCGCACCAGGGCGTCGAGCTTCGCGGAGTCGTCGTCGCCGATGTCGGCGGCGAGTCGCTCCAGCTCCATGATGGCCTCGCGCTCAATTCTGCGCTCGGTCTCGCGGACCGCCGGATCCTGCCCCTTGCGGACCTTCAGGGGCTTGTCCAGGACCCCCTTCCTGGCTGCGACCGAGTCCTGGAACGCCCTGTGCGACGACAGGAACGACTTCAGCAGGTTGTAAGCGACCATCGTGTCGGCGCAGACCGAGGAAGCGGCCGGGTCGCGGGGCGTCCACCGGGCAGCGAGTTCCTCGAGGACCGCCCGTTCCTTTGGCCCGGCCTCGACGGGCACTGGTTCGGACGGTCCCCGGTCGGCCCATTTGCCCTTGAGAGAGTCCCGGACTTCGCGGTCGGTCTTGGTCCTCCGGATGTAGAGATGGCCGAGGTCCTTCACCTCGTACTCCGCGGGGTTCGCGATCGCCGTCTTGTCCAGCATCCCGATCAGCTCGGCGAAGGACTCTGCGACACCATTGTGCGGGGTCGCGGAGGCGAGGACGAGCGCGTCCGTGTGGTCGGCCAGAGTGCGGGCGACGTCGTTGTTCTTGGTGCCCCGGTTGACCAGATTGTGCGACTCGTCGATGACCACCGCGTCCCAGTGGGAGTTCTCCAGGTGGTGGGCATAGACATCGCTCTTGAGGGTGTCCACGGAGATGATCGAGCGCTTGAAGTACGCGAAGGGGTTGCGGCCGGCCGGGATGTCCCGCTGGATGCGCTGGATGCCGGTGGAGTCGAGGCGGACCAGCGGAATGGAGAAGCGGGTCCACAGTTCGCGCTGGAACTGCTCCAGAACGTGAGCCGGAGTGACCACTAGGATGCGCTCGCCGCGCCCGCGGCGGATGAGCTCGGCCAGCAGGATGCCGATTTCCAGGGTCTTGCCGAGCCCCACCACGTCGGCGATCAGGATCCGCGGTTGAGGGTTCTCCTTGGAGAGTGCCAGCTCGGCCGGGCGCAGCTGGTGGGTCTGCTGGTCCATGAGGAAGTTGTCGGCCAAGGCGAGCCCATGCTCTGTCTGCGGGAGCGCGGTCTTGCGGATGACCGCCTCCAGGTAGAGACGCGCCTTGCGGTGATTTGGTGAGTCGTCCGGGACCAGCTGCGTCTTCTTCGGGTCGAGGGCCTCGATGTAGTCGAGCTTGTCGTAGAAGACGGCGTCGGTACCCCGGACGAAGGAGGACACTCCGGTGGCCTCGATCATCCAGTCCTCACCCACCGGTGTGACGGTCTTGACCAGCCACTGCTCGTCCCGGACCCGCACCTGTGCGCCGGGAGCATACTTTGCCTGGCGAGCTACACCGATGGCACCGTTCGTGACGTCGGGCGAGTCCTCGTCCACGGCGTCGAACGTGCCCTGCCCACCGGGGCTGCCGGTCTCCGCAGCGCTGGTCACGTACCGCTCCATTCCCTTATCCCGCTGTTCTTCCGTACTTCTCCGGATGCACCCGGAGGAGGGGCACCCCGTGTCAGCCGACTGCCGCATTTGTATCCGCGACCACTGACAGCGCTGGCTCAGATGCCTGACCTGCCGCGGTGCTACAGCGCGGACTGCATCGCGTACCGCTGCCGCAGGTCCTCTGACACCACCAGGGAGGCCGGCTTCCGGCCCCGCTTCGGCTTCTCCGCAGGGGGCTCCGTCCCAGGCCGGTCCGCGGCTTCTCGTACGACATCTGCCGGTGGCTCCGTGGGTGTTTCGTCACTGGAGTCGTCCAGGATCGGGAGGATTCGGTCCAGGGGACTGTCCTGACCGTCCTCGTCAGCGTCGCTTGCCTCGCCGATCGGGGAGGCGAATTGCTCGATGCGCTCCCATACGGAGGAAGACGGGCCGTCGTGCCCCGCGCCGCGAGCCCCGCCCCCGGACGAGACCGTGGCAGTGATCAAGGCGTGACGTGCCTGCGCCGCCGACAGCTTCGCCTCCCGCACGAGAGCCACGCACTGCCGGGTCACCTCAGCGAGCGAAGGCCGGTCGGCGGGGGCGTAGGCAAGCATCGACTCGATCAGCGGGAGCAGCGCGTCCGGCAGTCCGCCCAGGTCGGGCGGCTGCTCCTCGTCCGCCACCTGGGTGGCGATGCCTAGCCAGTCCGCGCCCTCGTACGGGTAGTGACAGGTCGCCGCGTATAGGAGCACCGTGCCGAGCCCGTACACGTCGGCAGGCTCCTGCGGCTTCACGCGCGCGAGCGCCTGCTCGGGAGGCATGCAGCGCACCGTGCCGATGATCATCCCAGCCAGGGTCAGATTGTCCCGGTCCGTGTCCACGAAAGCCCCGAGCCCAAAATCGATCAGAATCGGACCGTACTCGCCGAGCATGACGTTCTGGGGCTTCAGATCACGGTGCAGCAACCCCACCCGGTGAACCGCTTCAAGGCCCTCTGCTAGTAGTGCCCCGAGGCTGGCGACCAGCGGGACGGGGAGCGTCCCTTTGTCCCGGACGTGCTCATGAAGCGTGCGGCCCGGGACGTACTCGACAGCCATCCAAGGCTGATCCGCGTACGGATCGGCGTCCAGGAACCGAGCCACGCGATTGGTGCCGACCACCGTCCGGGCGATCAGCGCCTCCTTCTCGAAGCGGGCCCTGGTGGCCTGGTCGAGCCGGTCGTTCCTGATCACCTTCACCGCGACCGGGTCGCCGCCGGGCGAGTAGGCCAGATAGACCTGCCCCATACCCCCGGTGCCCAGCTCGCGCTCGACCGCGTACCGGCCGATCTGCGCGGGCAGCCTCGTCATCTCTTCCGCTTCACCCTTTCGCGCCCGCCTCGGCCGGCCGCGTCACCCAGACGTCGAAGATTCACCCTATCGCCACAACCGACGCTCCGTGAGGGAGTCCGTTCCTTGACATGCGTGAATAGGGCTTCCCGGTCGCTGGTCAGCGCGCGCAGAATCTCGGCCGGCGGAAGCAGAGTGCCGGCAGCACGTTGGGGTGCGCGGTCGAAGGGGAAGGAGCGGACTCCGTCCAGGCGACGCTGGTGGAGGGTTCGTTCGATGAGCTTCTTCAGAACGGCCACGATCGGGTGACGGCTGTGTCTGTCGACGGTGGCTGCTGTTGCAGCTCAGAGGGCAGTCAACCAAGGGGAGTCATTCACCCCTGGGGGTGTCCACTGAAGAAGCTCAATGAG
Organism: Streptomyces sp. LMG1-1-1.1; assembly: GCF_040815545.1. Taxonomy (NCBI): domain Bacteria; kingdom Bacillati; phylum Actinomycetota; class Actinomycetes; order Kitasatosporales; family Streptomycetaceae; genus Streptomyces; species Streptomyces sp. LMG1-1-1.1. Next base: position 154,069 of record NZ_JBFPNH010000098.1, read on the forward strand.
CCCGGCGTGAGGCGTGGAGCGGGTCACTCAGAGAGCGCCCGCAGGGTTGTTGGCGAAGTTCTGAATCCGGCTCCGATTCCCTGCCCGAGGAGGGATCAGTCTGGGGCTTTCACGTCTGCCCCAGGGAGGTTCCAGAGGCTCTCCGCCAGCAAGCAGGGTTGATCACGGTGAGACCTCCGCGTGCCGTCCCCTTGTGCTCGACGTTCATGCGACCATTCGGCATCGCTCTTCCAGCCATTGCCGAACCTCTGCCGGAGAGAACCGTAGCTGCTGGCCTACGCGAAAGCTCGGCAGTCCCTCCTTGAGATGGTTGTCGTACACCCAAGAAGCCGGCTTCCCGAGATAGGCGGCAAGCGCCTTGACGTCCCACATCGGCTCACTCACAAACAATTCCTCTACGCTTACTTCAGCTGCTCGCGAGGACGGTAGTGAGGAATGGCGGCCGCACCAAGCGAGTGGAGGTCTGCCGGCCGACGAGGGCTCCGGAGTCAGCACCGATCCAGCACGACGCACCCGAGCGGACCGGAACGGACGCCAGCGGAAGTCAGCACCAGGTCAGCACCAGGTCAGCACCAGTGCGTCCGCGCTCGATTTGGCTTGCGCGGCCCGCGCCTCTGACCTGCATGTTTGTGCAGGAGGGCGTCGCATGATAAGCGGCGCCCTCCCATTTGGAGAACATCTGGTTGAGGACCAAGTGGTACGACGCAAACGGCAAGGTCAGAAGCGGTACGGGCGGGGTCTGCTACCTCTACTGGCCGGTCAAGTCAGCACCAGGTCAGCACCGCACGCTGCAGTCGCTGGGCCTGGTGTGAACGTGTGCGGTCCCACGGCCGTGCGCCTCGTCCAGCTCCGCGTACAGGTCCCGCAGGGACGCCCAGAAGAACGTTGCGCACCACGGTAGGCGCTTCCTCGGGTCCGGGTCTCCTGCCAGGCGGGTCGGGCCAGGAGGATTCCTCCGGCGCCTCTGTCCTCTGACCGGCAGGTCCTCGGCCTCTCCCAGGGCGCCACGGGTTCACCGGGCTTACATTGCTGTCGTGGAGTCCAACGTCGATGTGATCCTCTCCCACGCCGCTCGCGGCGTCGTGTCCAGGGCGGCCGAGCTGGCCGACCAGCTGGCGCAACTCCTGAGCGTGAAGGTTCCCGAGCTCACGGAGTACGAGGACATCGTCACGTTGGGAGGGGCGAGCATCGCCGACAACATCATGGTGTGGGGTGACGCCCTCGAGAATGGTCTCGACCTGACGCGGGTCGAGGCGCCGCTCTCCTTCGTGGAGTACGCGCGGCGGTTCGCCCGGGACGGAGGACGCATCAGCACCCTACTGCGGACGTACCGCTACGGGCAGGCCGGCCTCCTGCGCGCGATGCTGGCGGAGATGAACCGGCTCACGAAGGACCCGGTTCTCATCAACGCGGCGACGGTCAAGCTGAGCGGGATGATCCTCGAGTTCATCGACCGCACCTCGGAGCAGGCGGTCGCGGCGTACCAGGAGGAGCGCGATCGTTGGGTGCAGCGGCGGTTGTCGCTGGTGAACGAGGCCAACGTGCGAGTGGGGACGACCCTGGACATCGCCGGCACCGCGGATGAACTGGCCGCCGTCGGTACCGACTACTTCGCCGACCTCGTCACCGTCGACCTGCTCGACTCCGCGCTCCTGGAAAGGGACGCCGAACCCGTTCCCGGGCCCCCAACCCTCCGCCGCGTCGCGCAGCGGTCCGTATGGGACGGCTGCCCGGACTCCGCTGTCAAGACCGGTCACTCGTACATCTGCCCGGAAGGGTCGGAGCCGGCGCAGGTCCTGGCCACGGGGCAGCCGTGGCGCAGCCGCATCGACGCCTCGGCGCTCCCCGTGTGGCTGACGCAGAGCCCCGATCAGAGGGCGGTCGTCGCCGAGTACGGAATCCACTCCGTGCTGGTGCTGCCGCTGCAGGCCCGGGGAAGGACCCTGGGCCTCGCTCAGTTCTTCCGGCACCGCACGGCGGCCTCGTTCAGCGACGACGACCTGCTGCTCGCCCAGGAGATCACCGAGCGAACAGCCGTGTACATCGACAACGCCCGCCGCTACACCCACGAGCGTGACTTCGCGCTCACCCTGCAGCGCAGCCTGCTGCAACGGCGCCCACCGGAGCAGTCCGCCGTGGAAGTCGCCTCCCGCTACCAGCCGGCCGGCTCCCACGCGGGGGTGGGCGGAGACTGGTTCGACGTCATTCCGCTGTCCGGGGCCCGCGTCGCCCTGGTGGTCGGCGACGTGATCGGCCACGGTATCCATGCCTCCGCGACCATGGGCCGGCTTCGGATGGCTGTCCGGACCCTCGCGGACGTCGACCTGCCCCCCGATGAGCTGCTCACCCACCTCGACGACGTCGTCGTCCGCCTCCAGCAGGAGGAGTCGCCGACCGAGGACGAGATCAGCGCCACGTGCCTCTACGCCGTGTACGACCCGGTCTCCCGTGTCTGCTCGCTGGCCAGCGCCGGGCACGTGCCACCGCGTGTAGTCCTCCCCGCCGCGGCACCCGCTGAGGACGCCACTCCCGATCTGCCGATCGGGCCGCCATTGGGCCTTGGGGGGCTGCCCTTCGAGACGATTGAGCTAGAACTGCCGGAAGGCAGTCTGCTCGCCCTGTACACCGATGGCCTGACCGAGAGCCGAAGCCGCACCACCGGAGACGAGCTCGACGTACTGAGCCAGGCCCTGGCCCAACCCGCCGCGTCCCTGGAACGGGTCTGCGACACCGTGCTCGGGGCGCTCCTGTCCGACCTTCCCCAAGACGATGTCGCGCTTCTGCTGGCCCGCACCCGCGCCCTCGACGCAGGCCGGGTCGCCGCCTGGGACATCCCTTCCGAGCCCGAGGCCGTGGCAGGGGCCCGGCGGAACGCCTCGGAGCAGCTGGCGGCCTGGGGACTGGACGACTCCGCGTTCATCACTGAGCTGATCGTCAGCGAACTGGTCACCAACGCCATCCGATACGGCCGACCGCCGGTCCGGCTCCGGCTCATTCACGACCAAAGCCTCGTCTGCGAGGTGTCCGACGCCAGCAGCACGGCACCTCACCTGCGCAGGGCCCGCCTCTTCGACGAGGGCGGCCGTGGCCTGATGCTGGTCGCACAGCTGGCCCAGCGCTGGGGAACCCGGCACGCCAGGGAGGGCAAGATCATCTGGACGGAGCAGGATCTGCCCGCCCGCTGAGGCGCCACCCTGGCCAGGCCGCCCACGGCTGAGCCGTCCTAGCGGCCCTGGCGGCCCGCCGCCCAATGGAGAGCGCCGGCGAGGTGGGTGCGGAAGGCGGGGGTCGCGTACGACTCCGAGGTGTGGCCGAGGGCAGTGAAGAAGAACCGGCCGCCGGCCTTCTCGTGGCACCAGGAGAGCGGATGGTCGGCGCCGTGGGTCCCGCCGGTGTACGTGGACTCGTCGGCACGCAGCAGGACGTGGACGTCCGCGTCGCGCGGGGGTGAGGTGAAGTCGTACCACTCGTCGGTCCAGGCCCATTCCGCGGGCAGGTGCGCGGTCGCCGGGTGTGCGGGGTCCTCTACGTGGACCAGACCGTGCTGCAGAGGGGGGTGGCCCGCGAAGCGGGTGCCGAGCAGCTCGCCGTAGAACGGCCAGTCGGGCTCGGCGTTGGCGGCCGCATGGACGGCGAGGAGCCCGCCGCCGCGCCGTACGAATGCCTCCAGGGCCGATCGACCCTGGTCGGTGAGGACCGACCCGGTGGTGGACAAGAGGACCACCGCTGCACACCGCCCGAGCCGCTCGGCCGTGAAGGCCTCTGGTTCGCCCGTCGCCTCCGCCTCGAACCCGCCCTCGCGGGCCAGCTCGACGAGCGCGTCCGTACCTGCGGGGATGGAATCGTGGCGGTAGCCGGCCGTGCGGGTGTAGACGAGGACGTCCGAGGTCGGCACAGGACCCCCTTCTTGGAAAGCGCTTTCTGTCCGACCTTAGTCGCCGGATCTTCCTCGCTGCAACGCGTCGCTGCCCTTGGTTGATACCTTTCACTTGTCGAGTGAAAGCAAATGGCTTCGCTCACGATGGGAGGGGGCACGTGAGTGCTGGCTGAAGAGCGGCGTGAGGTGCTCCTGCGCTTGGTGGAGCGCCGGGGATCGATCAAGGTGAAGGACGTGGCGGAGGAGATGGGGGTCTCCGCCGTCACCGTGCGCCAGGACGTCCGGGAGCTGGCAGGCCGGGGGCTGATCGTCCGTGTCCACGGAGGTGCCATGTCGCCAACCGCGGCGCAGGCGGCCGACGTGCCCGGCCCCGCCGCCCCCCGGCCCTCGGCGCGGCAGGGGGATGCCTTCGGGCTGATCGTCCCGCCGGGGGGCTATTACTACCCCGAGATCATCCGAGGTGTGCAGGATGCGGCGCGCACGCACGGGGTGCGCATTGTGCTCGCGGTTTCCGGTGAGACGTTGGCGGACAACCAGGAGCAGGTGCGACGGCTGATCGCGGCGGGCGTCGACGGTCTGCTGTTGATGCCGCGCGCCGGACTCGAACCCGTGGACCTGGCCGAGGAGTGGCTGGCCGGCCTCGAGATACCGGTCGTTCTCGTGGACCGGCGGGCTGGTGCGCAGGCCGGGAGGCTGGAACAGGTCGCGTCGGACCACGCCCATGGCGCGGGCCTGGCCGTCCGGCACCTCGCCGGTCTTGGGCACGAGCGGATCGCGCTTGCCGCCAGGGCGGAGAGCCCCAACACCCCGTTGATCAGGGAGGGGTACGTGTCGGCCTGTCAGGCCCTGGGGCTGACGTCGGGCCCGGAGTACGGCATTGATCCGGCCGACGGGCAGGCGTCGGCCGAGTGGCTGGAGGAGCTCGTGTCGGCGGTCGAGGCGGGTGACGTGCGAGCCGCCCTGGTCCACAACGATCTCGATGCCGTCACTCTGGTCGGCCTCCTTCAGGCGCGCGGCCTCCGCGTTCCGGAGGATCTGGCGATCGTGACGTACGACGACGAGGTCGCCGAGCTGAGCGATGTGCCGCTCACGGCTGTGGCACCGCCCAAGCGGGCGGTGGGGGAGTGGGCGGTCGATCTGATGAGGCGGCGACTCGCCGATCCGGCCGCCCCGCTGGCCGAGCTGCTGCTTCGCCCGGAGCTGCGCGTACGGGACTCCAGCGGGGCCTCCTCCGCGGCGGGTGAACACGCGTAGAGCGCGGACAGGAGGCCGGTGCCACATCGCATCAGTTGATTTCGTTATCTGTCGAATGAAGCTCTAGGGATTGACGAAGCCGTATTTACTGACGAATGATTCCGGTCAACGCCCCAGCGAACGATCGGTGCACATCATGCGTCGCAGAACCACGGCCGTCATGGCCGGCTCCGTCACGGCTCTCGCCCTGCTTGCCACCGCCTGCGGTGGAGGAGCGGATCAGGGCGCTTCCTCGACCGAGGCGAAGAAGACCGGTGAGGTCACCTTCTGGTCCTTCGTGAAGGGGTCCGACAAGGTGGCTGCGGCTTTCAACCGCAGCCACCCGGACATCAAGGTGACCTTCGAGACGGTCCCGTCGGGCCAGGAGTACTACTCCAAGCTCACCAACGCCGTGAAGGCCGGCACCGCGCCGGACGTCGCGGTGGTCGAGTACCCGCACCTGCCCGAGTTCGCGGCCCAGGGGAAGATCGAGGACCTGAGCGGCACCCTCGGACCGGTGGTAAAGGACCAGTTCCCCGAGGCGGCGCGGCAGCTGGTCAACCTCGGCGACCGGACCTGGGCCGTCCCGCGTGACGCGGCGCCCCTGATGATGATGTATCGCAAGGACTTCTTCACCCAGCACAAGATCGACGTCCCCACGACGTGGGACGCGTACCGGAACATGACCGAGCAGGTGAAGAAGGCCGATCCCGCCGCTCGCGGCGGCGTCCTGTACACCGACAATCCCGGGCTCCTGGAGGCGCTTTCCTGGCAGGCCGGCGGGCAGTGGTTCTCGACCGAGAAGGACTCCTGGAAGGTCACCGTCGACGACGGCCCGTCGAAGAAGGTCGCCGCCTATTGGGGTGACCTCGCCCGCAAGGGCCTCGTCCGCTCGCTGAGCCAGCTGGACCCGTTCTGGACGAGCGTCCAGAAGAACCAGACCGTCGCCTACGTCTGCGCCAGCTGGTGCGCCGGGGCGCACCAGGCGACCGTCCCCGACCAGAAGGGCAAGTGGGCCGTGGCGCCCGTGCCCACCTGGGACGGCAAGCCGGCCTCGGGCATGTACGGAGGTTCGTCCTTCGTGATCCCGAAGGGGTCCGACAACAGCGGTGCCGCCGCCGAGTTCATCAAGTGGATCACGACCGACCCCGAGGGCATGAAGGCCTGGGTGGCCTCCGGCACCAGCAGCATGTTCCCCGCGGATCCGAAGCTCGTGCCGGTCACGAAGGCGGCCTTCAAGACGGACTACTACGGCGGCCAGGACATCTACTCCCTCATGGTGCAGTCCTACGACGCCATCCCGCCCGGCTGGACGTGGGGCCCGGTCATGGGCGCCACCAACACGGCCATCGTGGACCAGCTCCCGAAGGTCGCCGACGGCACCGTGACCCTGCCGGGTGTCCTCACCACCGCCGAGCAGGCCACGGTCGCGCAGATGAAGCAGCGTGGCCTGACGGTCACGGCCCCGTAGGGGCCCGGAGCCTGGAGAGCCGGCCCCGCCCGCGCGGCGGGCCGGCCTCTGGCTCCCTCCCCCACTCGCTCTCCCCCGCCCCACCCTAGGAAGGCCGGTATGGCAAGCCCATCCGCCCGAGGTCAGCGCCGGACCGCCGCACTGCTCCTCACCCCGTTCTTCGGCCTGTTCGCGGCCGTCACTCTCGCCCCGCTGTTCTACGCGGCCTGGCTGAGTCTGTTCACCACCCGCACGTCCGGCCTTGGGTTCGGCGGTACGGAAAACGTCTTCTCGGGGCTGGGGAACTACGCCCGCGCGTTGTCCGACGAGGCGTTCCGCGACGGGTTCCTCGTCATCGCCGTGTACTGCGCGGTCTACATCCCCGTGATGATCGGCGGATCGCTGGTCCTGGCCCTGCTGCTCGACTCGGGCCTGGCCAAGGCGCGGAACTTCTTCCAACTGGCGCTCTTCCTGCCGCACGCGGTGCCTGGACTGATCGCCGCGCTGATCTGGGTGTACCTCTACACACCCGGCCTGAGCCCCGTGATCGACTTCCTGGAATCCGGCGGCATCGACGTCAACTTCCTGTCGGTGGACAACGCCGTGTTCTCCGCGGCCAACATCGCCGTCTGGGAGTGGATGGGCTACAACATGGTCATCTTCTATGCCGCTCTACAGGCCGTGCCCCGCGAGACGCTCGACGCGGCGAAGGTCGACGGTGCGGGCGCCGTGCGGACGGCACTGTCCATCAAGGTCCCGATGATCCGCCCCGCGATCGCGCTCGCGGTCCTGTTCACGGTCATCGGGTCGATCCAGCTCTTCACCGAACCGAAGGTCATCTACAACGCCTCCAGCGCGATCGGCAGCAGCTTCACGCCCAACATGTACGTCCAGACGGCCGCCTTCCAGAACAACGACTTCGGCCTGGCGGCAGCTGCCTCACTGCTGATCGCCCTGTTCGCCGCCGTGCTGTCGTTCGTCGTCACCCGTATCTCACGCCGCGGGAGCAAGTCGTGACCAAGTCCTCCACACTCGACGCTCCGGCCCCCGCGCCCGTGACGCCGCAGTCGTCCGGCCGTCGGTCGGCGCCTCGTAGAGACAAGGGCCGCCCTGTGAAGTCACCGTCCGCCCTGCTGTCCAAGGCCGGAGTCACGGCGATGCTGGGCCTTGCCACCCTCTACACCCTGCTCCCGCTGACCTGGCTGCTGCTGTCCTCCACCAAGAGCCGTGAGGATCTGTTCGGCACGAACGGTTTCGCGCTCGGCGACGAGGTCCACCTCACCGAGAACCTCGGGCACCTGTTCACGGCGGACGGCGGCGTCTACCTGCGCTGGCTGCTCAACACGGTGCTGTACGCCGGTGTCGGGGCCCTGCTGGCATCGGTGTTCAGCGTCGCGGCCGGCTACGCGTTCGACAAGCTCTCGTTTCCCGGCAAGGAGCGCCTGTTCTCGCTGGTGCTGCTGGGCGTGATGGTGCCCGGTACGGCGATGGCGATCCCGCTGTACCTGCTCGCCGCGAAAGTCGGACTTGTGAACACGTTCTGGGGCGTGTTCATCCCCGGACTGGTCTTCCCGTTCGGCGTCTACCTGGCCCGGGTCTTCAGTGCCTCCTACGTGCCGGACGAGGTCCTGGAAGCGGCGCGGATGGACGGGGCCAGTGAGTTCCGGACCTTCTGCCGCATCGCGTTCCCGATGATCGCGCCCGGTTTCGTGACCATCTTCCTCTTCCAGTTCACCCAGATCTGGAACAGCTTCTTCCTGCCCCTGGTGATGCTCTCCGACCAGGACCTGTACCCGGTCAACCTCGGTCTCTACGTCTGGTACTCGTCCGCGCTCACGCAGGGCCACCCCGAGGACTACCTGCTGGCCGTCGTCGGCTCGCTCGTGGCCGTGGCCCCGCTGATCGCCATCTTCCTGATGCTGCAGCGGTTCTGGAAGTCCGGCATGACCGCCGGCGCCGTCAAGTAGGCCGCCACCGTGAGGAACCCTTCCATGCGCCCGACCCCGACCACCCGCCCCCGCGCCCTGTTCGCCATGGGCCGGCGTCACCGGGACACGATGTTCCCGCCCGCCGAGATCCAGCGCCTGACGGCGTACGTCGACATCGACCCCGACCACGTCGCCGAGGACCTCACCGAGGAACCGGCCCTGGAGGACGTGGAGATCCTGATCACGTCCTGGGGCTGTCCCGTCCTCGACGAGGAGATCCTGGCGCGCGCACCGGCCCTGAAGGCGATCGTCCACGCGGCGGGCAGCGTCAAGCACCATGTGACACAGGCCTGTTGGGACCGGGGCCTGCTGGTCTCCTCGGCCGCCGCGGCCAACGCCGTCCCCGTCGCCGAGTACACGGTCGCCGCGATCCTCTTCGCCAACAAGAGGGTCCTGGACATCGGCGGTCTCTACCGCGACCACCGTGCCACCCTCGACTGGTCCCAGCAGTTCCCCGGATTCGGCAACTACCGCCGCACCGTGGGCCTGGTCGGCGCCTCCCTCGTCGGCCGCAAGGTCCTCGAACTGCTGCGGCCCTACGACCTCGACCTGCTCCTCGCCGACCCCCACGTCGACGCCGCGCAGGCCGCCGAATTGGGCGCCCGGCACGTGGACCTCGACGAACTCATGGCCCGCTCGGACGTGGTCTCGCTGCACGCCCCCGCGCTGCCGGAGACCGAGCACATGGTCGACGCCCGCAGGCTCTCACTGATGCGCGACGGAGCCACGCTGATCAACACGGCACGCGGCTCCCTCGTCGACACCGACGCCCTCACCGCCGAAGCCGTGACCGGCCGCATCCGCGCGGTCATCGACGTCACCGAGCCCGAGGTGCTCCCCGCCACCTCACCGCTCTACTCCCTGCCCAACGTCCTCCTCACCCCGCACATCGCCGGCTCGCTCGGTGGCGAACTCCACCGGATCACCAGCAGCGCCCTCGACGAGGTCGAGCGCTACTGCGCCGGCGAACCGTTCGCGCACGCCGTGCACCACGCCGCCCTCGCGACGTCGGCCTGACACGTCCGGTCCCCGGATTCCGTCCGTCCGGGGACCGGCCGACCCCTCCCGTGGGCTCCCCACCACGGTGCCTTTCCGCTCCTCTCTGTGTCCCCCGCATGAAGAACAAAGGAGTTCCCCCCATGCAGCACAATTCGTCTATGGGCAGGCGTCAGCTGCTCATGGCAGGTGGTGCCCTCGGGCTCGCCGCGGCCTCCGGCTCGCTGCTCACCGCACCGGCCCAGGCCGAGGCCACGGCCGAAGGACCCTGCACCCGCATCACCGATCTCGGCCCCGGCATCGAGCAGTTCGCGCTCATGAGCGCGCTCCGCGTCGGTGACACCGTTTACATTGGGTCCCGCAACCTCGAACCGACCCGGGTGATCGCCTTCCACCTGCCGACCCGCAAGGTCGTGTCCCAGACCGTCCTCGGCGTGGGCCACTCGATCCAGGCGCTCGCCGCCGACTCCACCGGCAGGTACCTGTACGCGGGCATCCTGACCAAGGCCGATGAGGGCAAGCCGAACATCTTCCGCTGGGACCTGACCACGCCGGACAAGCCCGCCGTCGGCGTCGGCCGGACCGAAGACCGCGACATCCGCGACCTCGCCGTCGCCTCCGACGGCGTCGTGTACGCGGTGGGCGGGATCCCCGGGAAGGCGCCCGCGCTGTGGATGTACGACCCGGGCACCGACAAAGTGACCAACCTCGGCATCCCCGACCCCAAGGCCACCCTGGCCAGGGCCGTCGCCGCCACGGACACGACCGTCTTCTTCGGCGCCGGCAGCGTCCTGGCCGGCGGGGACGGAGCGAGCAAGGCCTCGCTGTACGCGTACGACCGGGCGGCGGGCACGTTCCGCAACGTCACGCCGCCGGAGATGGAGCAGGACCCCAGCCTGCGCGACCTCCTCGTCGTCGGCGACCGCCTCGCCGTCAGCACCTCGGGATCGACCGAGCCCGCCAAGCTCGCCGTCATGGACCTCGCCGACCTCTCCTCGTACAGCGTCACGCCCACCACCGGCAAGGTGGTCAAGAACCTGGCCGCGAACGGCGACCTGATCTACTTCGCCACCGACGCGGGCCTGCACTCCTACTCGACGGCGACCAAGGTCGTCGCCCCCGTCGCGTTCGACGGTGATCTCGGCGAGATCTGGGGCCTCGACTATGCCGGTGGCAAGCTGACCGTCGTCTCTGGTTACGGCTTCGTCGCGGAGATCGACACGGCCGCCGGGACGTCCGTCGTCACCGACCTGGGCCCGGCGGGCGCACCCGTCACTCCGCAGACCACGATGGGCATCGCCGCCGACCACCGGTACGTGTACGTCGGCGGCAACAACGGCATCGCACGCCACGACCTGCGCAGCGGCAAGGTGGTCAACCTCCGGGCGCCCGGCGAGGCCAAGGACGCCCATGTGCTGGACGGAGTGCTCTACACCGGCCAGTACAGCTCGCAGGGCATGTGGACGTACGACCCCACACGCGACGAACAGCCCCACCAACTGGCGGCGTTCCCGAGCGAACAGAACCGTCCGCTCGACGTCTGCCACGACCCCGTCAACGAACTCCTGCTGGTCGCCGCGCAGTCCGACACCGAGGGCGGCGGCTCCCTGTGGACGTACGCGCCGGGGACGCGCAAAAAGGGCGTGTACATCAACCCGGTCGACGCGACACAGCTGGTGCGCGCCGTCGCGACCCGGGAAGGCGTCGCGTTCCTCGGTGGCGACAACCCCACCACGCAAGGGCCTCGTGGCACGATCGTCGCCTTCGACCCGGTCGCCGGGCGCGAGCTGTGGCGCATCGACCTCCCCGCGACCCTGACCACCGGAACGGCCGCACTGGCAGTGCACGGCAAGCACCTGTACGGACTCACGCGGAAGGGCGGCTTCTTCGTCGTCGATGTCACCATCCGCCGGGTGATCCACACCGCCGACCACCGCGCCGTCTGCCCCGGCTTCGCGGCCATGGTCACCAGCCGAGGTGTGGTCTACGGCGTCTCCGACACCACCCTCTTCCGCTTCGACCCCAAGACCTTCGCGATCAGTACCGTCGTCCCCGAGATCAACGGCGCCTGGTACAGCGGTCCGCACGTCAACGCCGACAGCCGCGGCCTCCTCTACACGATGCGCGGCCACAACCTCGTCCGCATCGAAGACAGGCCGGTGATCTGACCATGAAGAAGTCGACGAGGCGGTCCATCATGGCCGCAGCGATCGCGGGGACGCTCACCATCGCAGGCCTGGCCACCGCGCAGGCGGGGCAGGACGGCGTGAGCCGGGCCGCGGAGGGTTCGTGCAGCAGTAGCAGCATCGCATCGACTCTGCTGACCATCGACTACCTGAACGGCCAGCTGAACTCAGGCATCCCCAACCTGACCACGACGCACGCGACCGCGGCCGACGCGTCGTACGTCGTCGCATCAGGGGCTGACCACGCCGTCGCCCACAAGGTGACCCTGGGCGACGCCGGTTACGTCTCCGATGGAGCCCCGCGCAGCGAGAGCGCCACGAACGACGTCCACGAGGGCAAGTTCGTCGTGGGCGACGAGCAGCGGTACGAGTTCAGCGTCCTGTTGAAGGACTGGAAGACGTACGTAACAGGGGACTCGGAATCCGGCGACATCATCTTCCAGGGGAAGCACGCCGGCGGAAACTCTCCGTCCTTCTACCTCATGACCAAGCGGAACAGCATCGCCTTCCGGTCGCCGACCCTGAACCTCCAGGCCACCGTGGTCGACGACTTCCGCCCCCACCTCGGTCAGTGGATGCACTTCCGCGTGGACGTGAGCTGGACGGACGACACCACCGGTTACTACAAGGTCTCCACCCGGATGCCCGGCCAATCGCAGTTCACGCTGCGGCAGACGTACCAGAACGTGAAGACCTTCCACCCCGAGAACCCGGCCGACTTCGGCTACCTCAAGTGGGGCCTCTACCGCCCCGGCCAGACGATCGAAAAGGGGGACGTACCGACGCGCATCGTCTATCACGACGACATCCGCGTCCTGGATCTCTCCCAGGGATGAGCCTGCGGGGCGAGGCTCCTCCACCCGAGGAGGTCCTCGCCCCGCACAGCCGCAGTACGACGCGGCAAGAGATACGAACCAGTGGTCCGAACGGCCTGGAAGTCACCAGTGAGAGTGTTCCCGTGAGACATGTCATCGCCCTCGATGTGGGCGACACCGGAATGAAAGCGGCTCTGGTCGGGCTGGACGGGGCGCTGTTGTACGAGGCGCGGCAGTCCACCGGGCGCGAGCGCGGGCCCGACGCCGTCGTGGAGTCGATCCTTCGCTTCGCGAAGGAGCTGCGCGCCCACGGAGAGAGGCACTTCGGCACGGCGGCCGAGGCCGCGGGGGTCGCCGTACCCGGCACTGTCGACGCGGAGCGCGGCGTCGCCGTCTACTCCGCCGGCCTGGGCTGGCGGAACGTCCCGCTGCGGGGGCTGATCAGCTACAGGCTCGGGCGGATCCCCGTCGCGCTCGGGCACGACGTACGCGCCGGCGGCCTCGCCGAGGGCCGCATCGGGGCGGGCCGCGGCACCGGCCGGTTCTTGTTCGTGTCGCTCGGCACCGGCATCGCCGGTGCGATCGGTATGGACGGCGGCATCGAGGCCGGCGCCCGCGGCGGCGCCGGCGAGCTCGGCCACATCGTCGTACGACCCGGCGGCCCCGTGTGCGGCTGCGGCGGGCGCGGCTGTCTGGAGGCCGTGGCCTCCGCAGCCGCGGTCGGTCGCGCCTGGGCCGTGGCGAGCGGTGATCCCGCCGCCGACGCCGCCGACTGCGCCCGGGCCGTCGCGGCGGGCGACGAGGCGGCGAACGGGGTGTGGCGGGCGGCGGTCGACGCCCTCGCCGACGGCCTGCTCACCGCGCTCACGGTCTTGGACCCCCGCACGCTGATCATCGGCGGCGGCCTCGCCGAGGCCGGAGAAACCCTGCTCGCACCCCTACGCGCCGCAGTGGCGGAACGCATCACGTTCCAGAAGCTCCCCACGATCGTCCCGGCGGCCCTCGGGGACGCCGCCGGGTGCGTGGGCGCGGGGCTGCTCGCCCGGGACCTGCTCGCCGCGGCGGCGGCCGTCTGACGGCCGCGGCCCACGGCTCGTTCAGCGAGGAGCCCAGGGCGTGCGCCAGCCGACGTGGCGGTGCACGCCCTGTCGGGCAGGTGGATCGTCGTCCGCCCGTCGTCCGCCCGTCGTCCGACGGAGGGGCGGTGGTGGGCGGATGCAGAGTGCTACAGGACGTGGACGACGGCGATCGCTGCCAGCGTGAGCGTGGTGGCAAGGGCGGCGGCCGCGGTGCCCGGCGCCATGGTCGGAGGTTCCTCGGCGTGACGCAACGTGGTGATCCGGTGGTGCGCGACGGCCCAGAAGGTGAGCAGTGCGATGACCATCACCGCTGTGTGCATCGCGGGGGAGTGGGCTGTCTGGCGGCTCGCCAACAGGGCTGTGGCCGTCCAGGTGAGGGTGGTCCGGCGCCAGGCGAGCCGCGTGCGTTCGGGTTGGAGCCCGGGGTCGCGGTTGCTCGGTGCGGTCATGCGCTGCCTTGGGCCACGACGGCCACCATGGTGACGGAGACGATGGTCACCAAGACGGCGAGCAGTGCGGGAAAGGCCGTGGCCGGCAGGTCCTCGCCGCGTCGTATCGCCCGTTCGCAGCGGACCCAGTGGTGCACCGCCCGCACGGCGCACAGCGCGCCCGCGCCGATGGTGGCGAGTGCCAGAGCCGCCCGCACCGTCCCGTCGAGGCCCGTCAGGAACTGGTCGATGGCGAAGCCCCCGCCGCTGAGCGCGAGCGCTGTCCGTATCCAGGCGAGGAAGGTCCGCTCGTTGGCGAGAGAGAAGCGGTAGTCGGGCGTTTCTCCGTCGTCCCGGATGCGTCTGGGCGTGAACGAAAGGCAGATGGTCTGTGCGGAGTCGCCCATGCCGCGCCCGCGTCGGCCCGGGCTCATCCGGCCGTGACGGTGCTGCGGGCACCGCTGGTGTCCGGATCGGAGGTACTGGCGGTGAAGAGCTGCGCCAGGACGGTGTAGGCGGCGCCGGCGGCGTGGCTGGAGGGGCCGGTCGCGGCGATCTCCAGTGCGGGAGGAGTGCTGGCGCCGTGAGCGTACTGCCGTCGGAACACCTGCTCCGTCCGAACGGTGAGTTCCGGAACGTTCATCTCGGGCGTGAAGGCGACCACGACACGTTCCGGGCCAAACATCTTGGCGGCGTTGGCCACGGCGGTACCGAGGCTGTCGGCCGCGCTCGCGAGAACGTCGTCGTCGCGGCCGACGAGGCTTCCCGGCTTCGTGCCGCGCCTTTCGAGTTCTCGCTGGATACCCCAGTGACTGGCCCAGGTCTCCAGACAGTCCTCCGCACCGCAGTGGCAGGGCCGCCCGGCATCCGTTCCGACGCGGGAGTGGGCGAACCCCCCGGCGGTGCCGCTGAAGCCACGGTGAATGCGTCCCCGCACCACCACGGAGGCGCCCAGACTCGCTCCCACGCTGAAGATCATGAGATCCCGACCGGTGAGCCTGTCGTCAAAAAGCAGCAGACCGGAGGCCACGGAGTTGACGTAGCTGTCGAGAACGACAGGAGTCCCCAGCAGTGCCGTCAGCTGCCGCTGGAGCGGCACGTTCTCCCAGCCCATCGATCCGCTGTGCCGGACGACGCCGCCCTGTTGGTCGACCACGCCCGACACGGCGACTCCGACGCCGATGAGGGTCGCGGAGGGCCTGCTCGCGGCGGCGCGGGCCACCGCGCGGGCGACGCTCTCGCCGACGTCCTGCGGGCGGGTGGAGCGCAGCGGCTCCTGGTGCGAGGCGACGACGTCACCTCGCAGATCGACCAGTACCACGTAGGCGTCGGTGTTCGACAGTCTGACGCCGGCGGCGAGCACCGCGTCGGTGCCCAGGTCGAGCAGGCGGGCGGGCCTCCCCCCGGTGTTGCGGACGGCGTCGGTCTCCGTGAGCAGTCCGGCGCCCAGCAGCCGGGCAGTGATGCCGGTGACGGTCGCCGGGCTCAGTCCGGTCTCGGTGGCGATCCTCGCCCTGGCCACAGGGCGATGAGCGCGGACGACGTCGAGGACCAGGGCTTCGTTGATCTCGCGGATCAGGGCTTTGCTCCCGGCGCGTGGCCTCATGACTGGCGGCTCCTTCTGGTGTTCGCTCGGCATGGACGGGTCTCCGTCCTCCGGGTGGGTGAGCCCAGTGTAGTTTATTCGGTCATTGACAGAAGTAACTCTCAGGGTTAGCTTCGCCGCATGAGTCACCACCTCGGAGTGGGCCAGGAGCAGCGCCTTCAGGGCTCACACATCCGGATCCTCCTGAGCGTCCCCCCAGGAGAGAAGGAAGCCTTCTTCCCTCCGGCGACGCTTCGGGCACTGGCAGCGCTCGGTGAGGTCACCGAGCGGGAGCCGGCCGCGCTGCAGTCGGAGCAGGCCTTTCGCCAGGCCCTCGACGGCGTCCACGTTCTCGTCACGGCCTGGGGATTTCCCCGGCTCGATGCCGCTCGCCTCGCGCTGGCACCCGATCTGCGTTTCGTCATGCACGCCGCGTCCTCGCTCCACTGGCTGGTCAGCGACGACTTCTGGGCCACCGGCCTGCCCATCTCCCAGGCGGGAGCGGCGATGGCTCCGGCTGTCGCGGAGCTCTCCCTGGGCTTCACCCTGTCCCTGCTGCGCCGGACCCACCGGCACGACCACGCGCTCCATTCCGGTCAGAGCTGGGAGACGGCCGCCGGTTCCGAGCGGGCACGCGAGATCAGCGGGGCCCGTATCGGCGTCGTCGGCGCCTCGCGGACCGGGCGGCGCTACATCGACATGTGCAAGGCGCTCGGCGCCGACATCCGCGTCTACGACCCGTACGTCCAGCCCGGTGACCCGCTCGCCGAGTCCACCACCGGCCTTCGGGAGCTGCTCGCGTCGAGCGACGTCGTCGCCGTGCACGCCCCCGCCACACCGGAGACGCACGGCATGATCGGCCCGGACGAAATCGCCGCGATGCGTGACGGCACACGGTTCGTCAACACCTCCCGGCCCTCGCTCGTGGACATGGACGCCTTGTTCGAGGCGGTCGCCTCGGGCCGGATCGATGCCGCTCTCGACGTGTTCGACAGCGAGCCACTGCCCGTCGACGACCGCTGGCGCCGCCTGCCGAACGCCCTCCTCACGCCGCACATCGCGGGCGCGACCGCCGACTCGCGGCAGCGCGCCGGGCGGATCGTCGTGGAGGAGATCCGACGGCACCTGGCCGGAGAGCCCCTGGAGCACGCGCTGACGCGCGAGGACCTGGCGAGGATGGGATGACCGCGCCCACGGCACGCAACATTCTGCTGCTGCACTGCCACGACCTGGGCCGGTTCCTCGGCGCGTACGAGGTTCCCACCGTGGTCTCACCGCATCTGGACGCCCTCGCCGCGCAGTCGGCCCTGTTCGAGGCGGCGTTCGCCACCGCCCCGCACTGCAGCCCCGCCCGGGCCTCCCTGTTCACCGGCACGTACCCGCAGAGCAACGGGGTCCTCGGACTCACCCACGACCCCTTCGGCTGGGACCTCACCGACCCCTCGACCCACCTCGCCGGCCGACTGCGCGCGGCCGGGTACGCGACCGAACTCATCGGTGTGCACCACGAGTCACGGGTCCTGGCGGACGACGTCGTGGCCGAGCGCCTCGGTTTCGACCGGGTCCGCAGCGGCGGCGACCGGGACACGGTCGTCGAGCGCACCGTCGAGGCCCTCGACCGGGCGGCCGCGTCGGACACCCCGTTCTACCTGCAGGTCGGATTCCACGAACCGCACCGCACGCCGTCGAAGAGGGACCGCCCCGGAGTCATGGGCTTCCTCGGCGACAAGGTGACCGCGGACGACTCCCTCGGGATCACCGTCCCCCCGTATCTCCAGGACGACGTGGGCGCCCGCGAGGAGATCGCCGAACTACAGGGCGCCGTAAGCCACATGGACGAGGGCGTCGGCAGCATCCTCGCCCACCTCGACGCGCTCGGTCTGACCGACGACACCATCGTGGTGTTCACCACCGACCACGGCCTCGCGCTGCCCCGGGCGAAGTGCACACTCTACGACCCCGGCCTGGAAGTCGCGCTCATGATGCGCGTACCAGGCCGGCCCGACTGGTGCGCCCGCCGCGTCGAAGGCCAGGTCAGCCATGTCGACGTCCTGCCCACCCTGTTCGAACTCGTCGGCCTGCCAGAGCCTGCGGACGGTCAGGGCGTCAGCCTGGTCCCCGTCGTGGAACAGGACCGCCCGGCTCGTACCCACACCTTCGGGCAGCTGTCCCACCACATCTACTACGACCCGAAGCGCTCGGTGCGGTCCGCGTCGCACAAGCTGGTCGTGAACTTCTCCAACGCCCCGCGGGCCATGGACCCCACCCAGTCGTGGATACGGCGCAGCCTCCCCGTGGATCTCAACGGCTCCAGCATCGGCTCCAGTCCCGCTCTGGAGTTGTACGACCTGGTCCGCGATCCGCACGAGCGGGCCAACCGTGCCCTGGACCCCGCCTACGAGGGCGTCCGGGATGAGCTCGCCACCGCGTTGCTGGACTGGATGCGTGCCACAGGCGATCCGCTCCTCAGCGCGCCGCCGCTGCAGCGGCGGCATCAGGACGCTCTCACCGCGCTGAGCGACGCCGCCCGCGACCAAGGGACGCAGCCGCTTCCCGGTTCCTCCGCCCCCATCTGTCACTCCCTTGCCGACAAGGCCGTCGCACCCCCACGAGAGAGAGAAACAGCATGAGCACACGACCGTTTCGCTTCGCGGCCCTCGCCGCTGCCGCCACCATGGCGATCACGGCCTGCTCGGGCTCGGGTTCCGGTGACGGCAAGGCCGAGGTCACGCTGTGGATGTACCCCGTCATCAAGGACGAGGCCGCGAGCAAGAAGTACTGGGCCGGGACCGAAGCCGCCTTCGAGAAGGCCCACCCCGGCATCGACCTGAACATCGAACTTCAGACCTTCGACAAGCGTGACGCCCAGATCTCCGCAGCCCTCGCCGCGGGATCCGGCCCGGACATCGTCCTGATCACCCCCGACCAGGCCGCGACCTACCACAAGGTGCGGGGGCTGCTTCCCGTCGACGACGCCGTCGCCGACGACCGTACGAAGTTCTTCCCCGGGACGCTCGAGGCCGCCACCATCGAGGGCAAGCTCTACGGCGTCCCCGCCTTCCAGAACGTCAACACCACCGCCTACAACACCAAGATCTTCGCCGATGCGGGCCTCGACCTGCCGAAGACCTGGGACGACGTACGCGCGGCGGCCCCGGTGCTCGCCAAGAAGGGCATCGCCGTCATGGACTACGCCGGCAGCCCCGAGCAGACCCTGAACCTCTCGTTCTATCCGCTGCTCTGGCAGGCCGGTGGGTTCGTCTTCAGTCCGGACGGCAACGACGTCGCGTTCGACTCGCCCGCCGGCGTCTCCGCTCTCCAGCTCCTCGTCGACCTGAAGAAGGCGGGCGGCCTCCCTCCCGAGGCGGCCACCGAAGGTCCCAAGGTCGAAGGGGCGCCCATCGCGACCGGCAAGGTCGCCATGCGACCCGTCACCTCCCTGCCCGAGCTCAAGCAGATGCGCGCCGCCCTCGGCAAGGAGAACGTGACCCTCGGCCTGCCCCTCCAGGGCAAGACCCGGGCGACCTACGGCAACCCCGGCCTGCTGTCCCTGACCTCCATCAATGAGGAGGAGAACCGGGAAGCCGCCTACGAGGTGCTCTCGTACCTCTCCTCGGCCGAGTCCCAGGAATCGCTCAACGCGGCCGCGGGCAACCTGCCGACCCGCGTCGACGTCGACGCTTCGGCCACGGACCCCGACCTCAAGGTCCTGAACGAAACCCTCCAGTACGCCAACCCCGGTGAGCCCTCGCCCTTCGCCCGCCAGGTGATGGCCACGCTGGCGCCGTACATCCAGGCCGCCCTCGGCGGCGACCTTACGCCGAAGGAGGCGCTGAAGAAGGCCGCCGAGGAAGCGCGCGCCCTTCTCGCCCGGTCCTGAACCCGTCAGGGGAGTGCGCGGTCCCCGCCAACCGACCGCGCGCTTCCTCTCCTCCCCGCTGATAGGCCGCCATGCCCGTGTACACACCTCCGAGCACCGGCTCGGACAGCCGACCGTCCCGCCATCCTGAGCCCATGCACCTCTCTCCGAGCAGTCGGGCGGCCCGGCGCCGTCTGAAGCGCCGTGAGGCCATGGCGGGCATCCTGTTCGTGCTGCCGACGCTCGTCATCTTCGCGGTGTTCAAGTTCCTTCCCATCGCCGGCGCCGGTGCGATGAGCCTGACGCGCTACCGTCTCAACGGCGACGTCAGCTATCTGGGGGCCGAGAACTACACGCGCCTGTTCTCCGACCCCCACTTCTGGCAGAGCCTCGGCGTGACGGTGAGCTACGTGCTCATCTTCGTGCCGCTCATCATCGTCGTCTCGCTGGCCGGCGCGCTGCTCCTGAACAAGATGGTGAGGTTCACCGGCACGTTCCGGGCCGTGCTCTTCGTCCCGTACCTCAGCTCCTTCGTGATGGCCGGCATCATCTGGTCCTGGATCTTCGACATGGACGGGCCGCTCAACGCCGCGCTCGGCGGACTCGGACTCGGCCCGGTCCCGTTCCTCACCGGGGACCAGCTCCTGGTCCTCGCCAGCCTCGCGCTGGTCTCGGTGTGGAAGGGCTTCGGATACTCGATGCTCGTCTTCCTCGCCGGACTCAAGGCCCAGCCCGCCGAGGTGCACGAGGCGGCGCGCCTCGACGGGGCGAGCAGCTGGCAGGCGTTCCGGCATGTGACCCTCCCGCTGCTCAAGCCCGTGATGTTCTTCGTCCTCGTGATCGAGACGATCATCGGCTTCCAGGTGTTCGACACCATCTACGTGATGACCGGCGGCGGCCCCAACCGGGCCAGCCACAGCCTCATCTACTTCCTCTACGACGAGGGCTTCAAGTTCCTCGACTTCGGCTACGCGGCGGCGATCGGCATGGTCCTCTTCGTCATCGTGCTCGTCCTGTCCCTCGTCCAGCGACGCCTCGTAGAAGGCAAGGAGACCAAGTGACCGCCCAGCCCTCCACCCTCGACGCCGGCCGCCCCGCCGCCCGTCGGCCCCGCAACCGGCTGCCGGCCCTCGCGCTCACCGTCATCTCGCTGTTCACCGTCGCGCCGCTGATCGCCGTGGTTGTCCTCGCCCTCTCGCCCGAGGACGCGCCCACCCTGCCGCACGCGATCCCCGACTCCCTCACGCTCGACAACATCACGCGGATCTTCGAGGTCGGAGAGTTCCCGCTTTGGCTCCTCAACTCCTTGGTCTACTCCGTGGTCTCCGTGGTGGTCATCCTCCTCACTGCCTCCATGGCCGCCTACGCCCTGGTGCGCAAGAGGTTCCCCGGGCGCAACGCGGTGCTGTGGGCGATCGTCGCCACCTTGATGGTGCCGATGCAGGCCACGCTCATCCCCACCTTCATCCTGGTGGCCCGCATGGACGGGGTGAACACCCTGTGGGGCCTGATCATGCCGACCCTCGCCAACGCCCAGGCGGTCTTCCTCATCCGGCAGTTCGTCCGCGACCTGCCCGACGAACTCTTCGACGCGGCACGGATCGACGGTGCGGGGGAGTGGCGGACCTTCGTGCAGATCGTGCTGCCGCTGATCCGGCCGGTGCTCGCCACGCTCGCCATCTTCGTCTTCCTGTGGCACTGGAACGACCTCCTGTGGCCGCTTGTCGTCGGCCAGACGGACGAGGCCCGGACCCTGACGGTCGGACTCGCCACCCTGCACACCGAGACGGTGTCCACGGCCGGCATCATGTCCGCCGCCCTCGTGAGCTTCATCCCCTGCTTCGTGATCTTCATGGTTCTCCAGCGGCACATCGTCGCCGGCGTCACCTCGTCGGGGGTGAAGGGATGACGTACGACGTGACAGCGCCACCCCTGCGGTTCGGACTCATCGGCGTCGACTCCCCGCACGCACCGTCCTTCACCCGACTCTTCGGAGACGGAGTCACCGGCACCGTGGCGGGCGGCACGGTCGTCGCGGCCTGGAGGGGCGTGGCGGCCGAGGACTTCCCGCTCAGCCGGGACCGCATCGACGCCTTCGCCCAGGAGGTCTCCGATCTGGGGGTGCCGCTGTACGACACTCCCGAGGACGTCGCCGAGCGCTGTGACGCCCTGCTCGTCGTCGCCTCCGACGCCCGTACCCACGCCGGTTACTTCACCGGGCTGACGCCGTTCGGCAAGCCGGTCTACGTCGACACGCGCTTCGCTCTCACGGCGGAGGACGCCCGGGCCATGCTGGCGACGGCAGGTGCCCA
The DNA here is from genome assembly GCF_040815545.1 of Streptomyces sp. LMG1-1-1.1. NCBI lineage: Bacteria > Bacillati > Actinomycetota > Actinomycetes > Kitasatosporales > Streptomycetaceae > Streptomyces > Streptomyces sp. LMG1-1-1.1. The sequence continues at coordinate 175,877 of NZ_JBFPNH010000098.1, forward strand.
CGGGTGCCTGCCGCTGGCGGGCTCACCGAAGCGCTTCACACCCGAGTTCCGCCGCGCCACCGGCTGGGGGCGGGCCGACCGCGTCGACCTGACCGGCCCGTTGCCCACCCAGCCCGGCCACGCCTTCCTGGCCTGGTACGGCGTGCACCTGGTCGACCTCGCGGTCGCGACGCTCGGGCCGGGATGTGCGCACGTCGACGCCTCGACCGGCGACAGGGTCACGCTGACCTGGCCGGACGGACGGGTGGCGACCCTCGGAGGTGAGGAGCGGTGGTCACCGCTCACGACGGGGCGCGTCAGCGGTCCCGGCGGAGCACGTGAATTCACCATCGAGGCCGGACCGCCCATGCTCACCGGGCTGCTCGCCTCGATCGTCGACGCCTGCCGCACCGGCATCCCCAACGTCCCCGAGGCGGAGGTGCTCGACATCGTCGCGATCGTCGAGGCCGCCCACCGCAGCCGCACGAGCGGCGCACCGGTGACCCTGTCATGACCCGTCAGCGGTCGTGCTGCGCCGCGAGCCGCGAGACCGGACTGGCGCAGCGGCTGCTCGCGACGGGGCCGAGCGTGGCGGCGGAACGGTCCCCGTCCCGACCTTCGGGCATGGCACTTCTGCCCGGAGGTACGTTCCTGATGGGCACCGACGCCGGTGACGGGTACGCCGCCGACGGTGAGGGACCGGTGCGCGAGATCCGCCTCGCCCCGTTCCTGATCGACACCACGACGGTCACCAACGAGGCGTTCGCCGAGTTCGTCGACGCCACCGGGTGGGTGACGCTGGCGGAGCGGTTCGGCTCGTCGTTCGTGTTCGTCGGTCTGCTGCCCGACGGCGTACGGGGCGGCCGCCCCGTACCGGCGACACCGTGGTGGCGGGAAGTCGCGCACGCCGACTGGCGCCGTCCGGAAGGCCCCGGATCGGACATCGCCGACCGTATGGACCACCCGGTGGTCCACGTCACCTGGCGTGACGCCCGCGCCTACGCGAAGTGGGCGGGCAAGCGCCTGCCCACCGAGGCCGAATGGGAGTACGCGGCCCGCGGCGGTCTGACGCAGGCCCGCTACCCGTGGGGCGACGAGCGCGAGCCCGGCGGTGCGCACCGGATGAACGTGTGGCAGGGCGAGTTCCCCGCGCACAACACCGCTGCGGACGGTCACCTCGGCACCGCGCCGGCCGACGCGTACGAACCCAACGGGTACGGGCTGTACAACACCTGCGGCAACGTGTGGGAGTGGTGCTCCGACTGGTTCCACCCCACATGGCACGCCACCGGCCCCCGGACCGACCCCGCCGGGCCACCGAGCGGGGGCCGCAAGGTGATGCGCGGCGGCTCCTACCTCTGCCACGAGAGCTACTGCTTCCGCTACCGGGTCGACGCACGCAGCTCCAACACCCCCGACAGCAGCGCCGGCAACATCGGCTTCCGCTGCGTCGCCGAAACCGGCTGACCTGACACAGGTAACCCAGCCCCTACCTCTCACAAGGAGGTGGGGGCAGCCACATAGCGAATAGCAAGCGCTTTCTGCACTCAGTTGCAGTTAGTTCCACGCCACACCAGAGGGAGACACGAGCATGAGCCGCAAAGTCATAGGCATCGTGATGAACGGCGTGACCGGCCGCATGGGCTACCGCCAGCACCTGGTCCGCTCCGTGCTGGCCATCCGCGAACAGGGCGGTCTGCCCCTGGACGACGGAACCGTCATCTGGCCCGAACCGATCCTCGTCGGCCGCAGCGACCGCAAACTGAAGGAACTGGCAGACCGACACGGCCTGGAGCACTGGACCACGGACTTGGACGAGGCCCTGGCCCACCCCCTCGCCGAAATCTACTTCGACGCCCAGGTCACCACGGCGCGGGAGAAGGCGACCCGGACCGCGATCGCGGCCGGCAAGCACATCTACACCGAGAAGCCGACCGCCGAATCCCTCGACGCCGCACTGGAACTGGCCCGGCTGGCACGCGAGGCGGGCGTGTGCAACGGAGCCGTGCAGGACAAGCTGTTCCTGCCCGGCCTGCTGAAGCTCAAGCGGCTCATCGACAGCGGCTTCTTCGGACGGATCCTCTCCGTACGCGGCGAGTTCGGCTACTGGGTCTTCGAAGGCGACTGGCAGACCGCCCAGCGGCCGTCCTGGAACTACCGGGCCGAGGACGGCGGCGGCATGATCCTCGACATGTTCCCGCACTGGCGGTATGTGCTGGACGGTCTGTTCGGCGAGGTCCGCTCCGTGTACGCGCACACCGCGACCCACATCCCCGCGCGGGTCGACGAGCAGGGTGGGAGCTATGCGGCGACCGCGGACGACGCCGCCTACGGCGTCTTCGAGCTGGAGGGCGGCATCACGGCCCAGATCAATTCCTCCTGGGCCGTACGGGTCGACCGGGACGAGCTCGTCGAGTTCCAGGTGGACGGCACCGAGGGCAGCGCCGTGGCCGGCCTGCGCAACTGCCGTGTCCAGCACCGCTCCCTGACGCCGAAGCCGGTGTGGAACCCGGACCTGCCGGTGACCGAGTCGTTCCGCGACCAGTGGCAGCAGGTGCCGGACAACGGTGAGTTCGACAACGGCTTCAAGATCCAGTGGGAGCTCTTCCTGAAGCACGTGGTAACCGGCTCGGAGTACCACTGGGACCTGCTGGAGGGCGCCAAGGGCGTCCAGCTCGCCGAACTCGGCCTGCGCTCCGCCCGCGAAGGCCGCCGTCTCGACGTCCCCGCACTGGAGATCCGATGACACTCGTCCTGCGCCTCCCTGACGGCCCCCACCGTCTCCGTACCCCCGCCGTCCTCGACGTGCCCGACCGCCCGATCACCTCCCGGGTCGTGTACGCCGCCGCCCATGTGGTCGCCGATCCCCTGGGGGACAACCGCCCGGGAGCACCGGCGGCCGTCGACTGGGACACCACACTCGCCTTCCGCCGGCACCTGTGGTCCCTCGGCCTGGGCGTCGCCGACGCCATGGACACCGCCCAGCGCGGCATGGGCCTCGACTGGGCCGCCACCCGTGAACTCATCACCCGGTCCGGGGCGGAGGCCCGCGCCGTGGGCGGGCGCCTGGCCTGCGGCGTCGGTACCGATCACCTCACCGGGGCTCCCTCCCTGTCCGCCGTCATCGACGCCTACCAGGAGCAGTTGGCCGTCGTGGAGGAGGCCGGTGCCCGGCCGATCCTGATGGCGAGCCGCGCACTGGCCGCGGTGGCCAAGGGGCCCGAGGACTACCTCCACGTGTACGGCGAGGTCATCGACACCGCTTCGCAACCGGTGATCCTGCACTGGCTGGGCGAGATGTTCGACCCGGCACTGGCCGGCTATTGGGGCGGCGCGAACCTGGACGACGCGACCGACACGGTGCTCGACCTGATCAGGGAGAACCAGCCGCGCGTCGACGGCATCAAGGTGTCCCTTCTCGACGCCGACCGGGAGATCGCGCTAAGGCGCGCGCTGCCGGAGGGCGTACGCATGTACACGGGGGACGACTTCAACTATCCCGATCTGATCCGCGGGGACGAGGTCGGTCACAGCGACGCGCTGCTGGGTGTCTTCGACCCCATGGCGGCGGTTGCGTCGGCCGCGCTGCGTGCACTGGACGCGGGTGACACCGCGCGGTACGACGCCCTGATGGAGCCCACCCTGCCGCTGGCCCGGCACCTGTTCGCCGCGCCGACGTACCACTACAAGACAGGCGTGGTCTTCCTTGCCTGGCTGGCCGGCCACCAGAGTCACTTCACCATGGTGGCCGGTGCGCAGAGCGGGCGTTCCGTCCCCCATCTGACCGAGCTGTTCCGGCTCGCCGACGCGGCCGGAGTCCTTCCCGACCCGGAGCTCGCCGTCCACCGGATGCGGCAGTTCCTCCACGTCGCGGGGGTGGACGCGTGAGCGGCCTGGAGCGCCTGTCGCTGAACCAGATCACCACCAAGCGTTGGAGCCTTCACGAGGCCGTCCAGGGGTGCGTGGACGCGGGCATCCCGGCGATCGGCCTGTGGCGGGACAAGGTCGCCGAGACGGGAGTCGCCGAGGCGGCGAAGCTGGTCCGCGACGCCGGCCTCGCCGTCAGCAGCCTGTGCCGCGGCGGCTTCCTCACCGTCGACGGACCCGAGGCCTACCGGGCGGCGCTGGTGGAGAACTTCCGCGCTCTGGAGGAGGCCGCCGAACTCGGCACCGACACGCTCGTCATGGTCGTCGGCGGACTGCCCGAGGGCTCCCGCGACCTGGCCGGCGCCCGCGCCCGGGTCGCCGACCTGATCGCCGAACTCGCCCCGCACGCGGGTGACGCCGGGGTCCGCATGGCGATCGAACCCCTCCATCCCATGTTTTGCGCGGACCGGGCCGTCGTGTCCACCCTGGGCCAGGCGCTGGACCTCGCCGAACCGCACCCAGTGGCGCAGGTGGGCGTGGTCGTCGACAGCTACCACGTCTGGTGGGACCCAGACCTGCCACGCCAGATCGAGCGTGCCGGACCGCGGATCGCCTCCTACCAGGTCTGCGACTGGACCCTGCCCCTCCCGGCTGACGCCCTGCTCGGCCGGGGCCACGTGGGGAACGGCCACATCGACTTCCGCACCCTGACCGACCAGGTCACCGCCGCCGGCTACACCGGCTGGATCGAGGTCGAGATCTTCAACGAGAACGTCTGGGACACCCCGGGTGAGCAGACCCTCAAGACCGTGGTCGAACGCCACCTGGCCCATGTAGCCGGTCCATGAAGATCCTCATAGCCCCCGATTCGTTCAAGGGGACCGCGACGGCGGTGCAGGCAGCGCGCGCCCTGGCCGACGGCTGGCGCTCCGTCCGGCCGCACGACGACCTGGTTCTGCTGCCCATGGCGGACGGCGGCGAGGGCACCCTCGAAGCCGTCGCGTCGGCCACACCGGGCACGGAGATGCGCCTGGTGCCGGGGTGCACCGGGCCCGACGGCCGTAGCGTCGACGGGGCGTACGCGATGCTCCCCGACGGTACGGCACTGGTCGAACTCGCCGTCGCCAGCGGCCTTCCGCTGCTGGAAGGCCGACTCGCCCCGCTCACGGCCACGACACGCGGCACCGGTGAGACGATCGCGCGTGCCCTGGACGACGGTGCTCGACGCCTCGTGGTGGCCCTGGGAGGATCCGCCTCCACGGACGGCGGCGCCGGACTCCTGAGCGCGCTGGGCCTGCGGCTGCTCGACGCCGACGGCCGTCCCCTCACGGACGGCGGCGGCGCCCTCGTCCAGGCCGCCACGGCCGACCTCACGGCGCTTCGTCCGCCGCCGCCCGGTGGAGTTCTCCTGCTGAGCGACGTGACGAACCCACTGCGGGGGCCGGAGGGCGCGGCGACCGTCTACGGCCCGCAGAAGGGCGCGGGACCAGGGGAAGTCGCCCACCTGGACCGCGGGCTCGCCCGCCTGGCCACACTGCTCGGCGGGGAACCCGAAGCCCCCGGCGCCGGGGCGGCAGGCGGCACGGCCTACGGCCTCGCGGCCGCCTGGGATGCCCGGCTGGTACCCGGGGCGGTCGCGATCGCCGACCTGCTCGCCCTCGACAGCGAACTCGACGCCGCCGACCTGCTGATCACCGGTGAGGGATGCTTCGACCGGACCAGCGCCCTCGGCAAGGCGGTCGGCGAGTCGTTGCACCGGGCCCAGAGGGCGGGCACGTCCGCTGCGGTCGTGGCAGGGCGGGTTGCCGCGGCCGACGACAGGGCACACACCTTGCTCTCCCTGACCGCACTCGCGGGCGACGACGTCTCGGCCCGCGCCCACGCCCCACACTGGCTTCGGCGAGCCGGAGCGACCCTCGCGGCGGAGGCGTTCTAGTGGCTTGTCACGCGGCCATGTCCGGGTAGTCGCCCCGCTGCTCTCGGGCCGGCGGACCGTCCCGGGGACTGGATCTCCGAACGCGCAGGACTTCGAGCCGGACGCCCACCAGGCACGCGACCATCGGGACAGGCTCGGCGGTTACTCGTGCCGAGGCGCTGACCCGAACCATGGCAGCCGCGCCGCCGGCAACGGCCTGTCCTTCGGCACCTGTCGCGACAGGTGCCGAAGGACAGGCTTCGGGGAGCTGTGCACCGTGGTGCTCGCTGCGAGGAGCGTCGGGACGCGGGTCAGCGGTCGTTGAGCTCGATGCGGATCAGGTTGCGGCCGCGGATCGCGTAGAACCGGCCGACCTCGTCGACCGTCGCGCGGGGGATGCCGTACCACTCGCCGTTCAGGGTGGCCAGGTCGGTGCGCTCGAAGGTCCGTGGGTCGAGCCGGAAGAAGGCCTTGCTGGAAGCGCAGAACACCTGCTCACGGCTCACCAGGAGCGTGCCGTAGTTGGGTACCACCGGCCCGTGGTTGGCAGTGTGGACCACCTGTCGTGTCGTCAGGTCGACCACGAAGAAGTCGCCCCGGTGACACATGATGTACAGATGGCGGCCCAGCACCGCGAGGCCGGTGATGCCGGTCGGCCTGGTCTGCGGAGTCATCCGCCACAGCTCGCGGTGGGACGTGGGATCCCACGCCACCACGGTCCCACCGCTGTTGCCGACGTTCTGCCCGCCGAGGAAGGCGATGCCGTCGTGCACCGCGACGGTCCGCACCATCTGGGTCTTGTCGATCGGGTTGACGGCGACCGTCGTCTCGGAGGTCCTCGGGTCGAAGGTCATGAGTGAGCCGCCGCCGAGGGTGTCGGACTGGAGGCCGATCAGCGCCACCTGGTTCCGGTCGTCCCAGACGATCTGGTGCGGCCGGTTCTGGCCGGGCGGCAGGAGGGCCTGCTTGCGGGTCCATTCGCCGTCGACCCGCGGGTCGTGGGCGAGGATGCCGATACCGTTGTACTGCGCGAAGTAGGCCACGCGCTCGTGGATGAGGATGTCCTTGGCCTCGCTCGGTGCGAGGATCCGGGTCTTCGTGCCGTCGCGGAGGTTGTGGCGCACCACCGCGTTGGTGCCGCCCACGTAGACGCCACGCGCTCCGGCGGCGATCGACATCGCCAGTTGGGGATCGGCCGGAGCGCCTCCGGCCACCAGGTCGTAGGCCGTGGCCTGACCGGTGGCGGGGTCCACCCGGTAGACGAGGCCGAACGCCGAGACGGCCATCACCGACCCGTCCCGTTCCCACAGCCCCCAGATCTCGCCGAACTCGCCCTCCTGGAGTTCGATCTCACGGAAGACCCCCGTGCTCAGCGTGAGCTCGACCAGCGTGCCGCCGTTGAAGTACACCTTGTCCTCGCCCACGAAGACCGGCAATCGCAGGAACTTTCCGCCGTGACGCAGTAGCCGGTACCGGCTCGGGTCGGCGAGGTCGATGATCGCGACCGCGGCTACGTCTGCGGGGCTGGCACAGACGTAGAGCGTGTCGCCCTTGAGGGCGATGTCGCGCACCTCGACGGCATCGGCGAACTCAGGGGGCAGCAGGGACGTGTACTCGCCGGTGGCGCGATCCATGACGAACAGGCCCGCCCTGGTGCTGGTCGGGGTCGCTCCGAGGGACGCGCCGGTGCCGATGTAGAGGTGGTGTTCGGTCGCCACCAGGCAGCGGATCATCGGCACGTGGGGGTCCGGTCCGGTGATCTCCGTCAGAGTGCCGGACGCCGGATCGTACATCCGGAGCCGTGGAGCGGCCTCCTGACCACCGAAGAACAGCACACCGTCGGGCGCCATCGCGATCGCGTAGGGCCTCAGGCCGCCCAATGACGCCAGGTCCTCCTTCGGCGCGTCCGGCTGCGAAAGGTCGAGCCGGATGAAACCGGGCTCGGCACCTCCGCGTTCGTCGACCGCCGCATACAGGTATCGGCCGCCGGGGTCGGCGGCCAGCAGCTGGGTGCTGATCCCGGGCCCTGGCGTGATGCTCGTGACCTTCCGCGTGTTGAGGTCGTAGCCCACGATGCGCATGGGGTCGATGTTGCGCGAGGCGACGTACACCCGATCGCCGACGGGGATGCCGGCGGCCAGCGAGAAGTTGTTCACCGCCGGGCCCAGGTCGGTGATCCGGACACTGGGCGTGATCGCGGCGGCCGCCGTGCCGGGGGCGAACGCCGCAGCGAGGCCGGCGAGTGCCCCCCACTGCAGGACGCGGCGACGATCGATCGGGGACGAAGGGGTCATGAATACCACCTGGTGTCGGTGTCTGCTGAGGTCGGACCGTCGCGGGCGGAGCCCCGGGAACCGTGGTCGACGGCGTGAGCGCTGCCGGTCAACGTAGGAGCCCGAAAACGTTCTGTCAATGACCGAATAAAGTAGGTGAGGTAGGTGCCCTGAACGGGTCGATCCCGATAGAGTGGTCTAGTCCACTCTCCTTCAGAAATGGCAGACCCTACGTGGAAGTTGTCATCGTCAAGGACGCCAAGGCGGGCGGCGAGCTCATCGCGGACGGCATCGCCGGCCTCCTGCGCCGCAAGCCGGACGCGCTGCTCGGCGTGGCCACCGGATCGACTCCGATCCCGATCTACGACGCCCTGATCGCCCAGGTCAAGGCCGGCGGCGTGGACGCCTCGCGGGCCCGGATCGCCCAGCTGGACGAGTACGTCGGGCTGCCGGCCGGGCACCCGGAGTCGTACCGCTCGACCGTGCTCCGCCAGGTCGTCGAGCCGCTCGGGCTCTCCCCCGAGGCGTTCATGGGCCCGGACGGCTCCGCCGAGGACGTCCTGGCCGCCTGCGAGGCGTACGACCGGGCGCTGGCCGAGGCCGGTGGCGTGGACCTGCAGATCCTCGGCATCGGCACCGACGGGCACATCGGCTTCAACGAGCCGTGCTCCTCGCTCGCCTCCCGCACCCGGATCAAGACGCTGACCGAGCAGACCCGCGTGGACAACGCACGGTTCTTCGACAACGACATAGAGCAGGTGCCGCACCACGTCATCACCCAGGGCATCGGCACCATCCTGGAGGCCCGCCACCTGGTGCTGCTCGCCACCGGCGAGGGCAAGGCCGAGGCCGTGGCGCAGACCGTCGAGGGCCCCGTGGCGGCGCTCGTGCCGGCCTCCGCGCTCCAGCTGCACCCGCACGCCACCGTGGTCGTGGACGAGGCCGCCGCCTCCAAGCTGAAGCTCGCGGACTACTTCCGCGCGACGTACGCGGCGAAGCCCGCGTGGCAGGGCCTGTAGCCGCGCCTGCGGCGGGCCAAAGTGGCATAGCCGCACATTTTGTGCGGCGGACCGGGGGGCTACGGCGCGGCCAAGTGCCTCCGTCGGGGAGAGGCGGGAGGTCCGGACGGCCGGGTAGAGCCCCGCGAGGACGCCGAAGGCGAGGGTGGCCCCGATGCCACCGGCCATGGCCCAGGGCGGGACGGCGGTGGGCCAGCCCTGGTAGAGGGCGTATCTGGAGGTGACAGCCGTGCCAAGGAGGCCCCGCTGGTGTCGCCCAGGGCGGACAGGAGCAGGGACTCGGCGAGGAACCGCGTCCGGATCCGGCCCCGGGTCGCCTGAGAGCGCGGCGCAGCCCGATCTCCCGGCGGCGTTCCAGGACGGAGACGACCATGGTGTTGGCCACGCCCGTGCCTCCGACGAGCAGCGCGACGGGAGCCGAGGTCGAGGAGGAGTCCGGTAAACGCCTCGTCCGCGGCCTGTTGGGCGGCCAGGGCATCGGAGAGGCGGCGGCGTTCGGCTTGCATCCCCACCTTCATGCTTTCGGCGATGCCCGGGGCACAGATCTCCACCCGGCCTCCGGAGAACAGCCCACGGATCTGGACCTCGACGGCGTCCACTGCCGAGCCCTTCACCGAGCCCGTCCTTCTCGGCCTGGCGGTCTTGGTGGTCCGTAACCACTTCAAGCGCTGACCCAGCGCCCCGCAGTCAGGGACCAGCAGGACACCGAGATCGCCGGACACCGAAGCAACCGCTGCGCCCGTACCGCCGCAGGGAAGATTTCAGTGAGCAGGTCACAGCCCCGCTCACTGAGATCTCTGTGCGACCTGTCACCGAACCCCAGTGCTTGCTGAACTTTCCGTGAGGTCATTGTGTGCCGCCCGCTTCTGCTTCACGTTCACGCGACCATTCGGCATCGCTCTTCCACCCATTGCCGAACCTCGGCCGGAGAGAAGCGCAGCTGTTGGCCTACCCGGAAGCTCGGCAATTCTTCCTTGAGGTGATCGTCGTACACCCAAGAAGCCGGCTTCCCGAGATAGGCGGCAAGCGCCTCGACGTCCCACATCGGCTCACTTGCGCAGGATTCCTCTACGTTTGCTTCAGCTGCTCGCGAGGACGGTAATGAAGAAAGACGGCCGCGCCAAGTGACTGGATGCCGTCCACGCGCGCGGAGTCAGCACCGATCCAGCACGACGCACCCGAACGGACCGGAACGGGCGCCAGCGGAAGTCAGCACCAGGTCAGCACCAGCGCGTCCGTGGTCGATTTGCCTCGCGCGGTCCACGCCTCTGACCTGCATGTTTGTGCAGGAGGGCGCTGCGTGGTAAGAGGCGCCCTCCCATTTGGAGAACATCTGGCTGCGGACGAAGAGGTACGACGCGAACGGCAAGGTCAGAGGCGGTACGGGCGGCGTCTGCTACGTCTACTGGCCCGCTGAACCGGCACCAGGTCAGCACCATGCGCTGCGGGAGCTCGGCCTGCTGTGAGCATGCAGGGTTCCACGGCCGTCTCGACGACCTGACGGCGCGGCTCTGCACCGGACGACACTCCCCGGCACTGCGGCGGCGGAGCGGCACGATGCCGTAGCGTCGGGCTTCGACCTGGTCGGCAGCCGCGTTTCCTGAGGAGTTCGTCCGTGCAGCAGCCACGTTCCGAGGGCCGTAGTCGGAATAAGTGGCTCTCCGAGCGCCGTCGGTCGGCGGTGAGCGGTCTCATCGCTCTGGGAACGGCTGCGCTCCTCCTCGGCCTTGACCGCAGCTGGGCGCAGATGTCGGTGGCGGACGTGTGTGTGGTGATGCTGCTCGCCTATCTCTTCCCCTATCTCCTGATCACGGCGATCACCTTCTCGACCGCCTCGCCCGAGCGCGTGCGCAGCTGGGCGAGCCGGGAGACGCGGGGCACGACGCTCCAGCGATACGTGTACGGGACGGCCCCCGGACCAGGGGTTTCCCTCGTCATCGCGGCCGCGGCGCTCGTGGTGGCGGTGGTGTGGCGCCCCGGGCACATCGGATCCTCGTTCGAACCGGTCGCTCGGGCGGCGGTGGCACTCACCCTGGTCGCCGTGGCCTGGATCTGTGTGGCCGTGTCCTTCGCGGTCGCCTTTCAGGCCGACAACCTCGTCGAGCGGGAACGGGCACTGGAGGTCCCCGGAGGGGAGGACCCGACCTGGAGCGACTACGTCTATTTCGCCTTTTCGGTCATGACGACGTTCGGCACGACCGACGTCACCGTGCTGTCCCGCGAGATGCGTCGGACGGTGACCGTCAACGCGTGCATCGCCTTCGTCTTCAACACCGTCACGGTGGCCAGCCTCGTCTCCGCTCTGGACAGCCTCTGACCGGGGCGGCTACTTCTGCGCGTGCGCGCCCAGGAGGCTCACCACGGTGAGCCGCAGGTAGGTGCCGGTGACGTAGAAGAACACCCGCAAGGCGATGCCCTTGGCCTTCCATCGCTCGTCGGCACGGTCCGCGTCGTGGTCCTTGCTGCTCACGACATCCGCTCCCAGGGTTGTGGTGGACGAAGGGGCTGAAAGGGCTGAGGTGGATGACGGGGGCTGAAGGGGCTGCGGTCGGCCGACCGTAGCCCCTTCCCGCGATTCGGCTGGTGGAGTCGTACCTTGCTAGTGCTGCCGGCCGGTCGGGTCGGCAGCGGCGACCTGCGCGAGGGCGTAGAAGCTCGACTGGCCCAGCCCCGCGGCCTCGGCCGCCTTGAGATTGCGCACGGCGGCTTCCAGTACGTTCGCGTTGAAGCCGGAGCTCCTCATGCCGTCGACGCAGGTCTCGCCTCCGTGGGTGAACACCGAGAGCGTGGCCTGGTCCGTCGTGAAATCGCCACCGTCGATCGCTGCCACGGCCTCCCCGGTCGCGTCCTTCAGCGCTGCGAGGACCTTGTCCGTGGCCTCGTTGAGGACGTCGCCCGGAACTCCCTGGCTCTGGGCGTACGCCACGGCGTCGACATAGGCGGCCAGTGCGGCGATGTACACCCCGCCGACGATCGTGAGGTCGACCGCGCTCGCGGTGTGTACCTGATCGGAGACGAACCGCATCGCGCATGACTGAGACCCCTCCCTCCACCGCACCCGTCGTCGACCTCCTCTGTGTCGGTGCGGGATTTTCAGGCCTCTACGCGGCTTACAAGGCCGTCGAGAAGGGCTGGACGTTCGCAGGATTCGAGGTCGCGCCCGATGTCGGCGGTACTTGGTTCTGGAACACGTATCCCGGCGCCCGGTGCGACGTCGAGAGCGTCTACTACTCCTACTCGTTCAGCCAGGAGCTTCTGCAGGAGTGGACGTGGAGCGAGCGCTTCGCTCCGCAGGCCGAGATCCTCGACTACATCAATCACGTCGCGGACCGCTTCGACCTGCGCCGGCACTTCGAGTTCGGCACCCGGGTGACGTCCGCGACCTGGCTCCCGGACGAGCGGCTCTGGGAGGTGGCCCTCGACTCCGGCGAGACCCGGCGGGGTCGCCACCTGCTCGCCGCCTCGGGCGGCCTCTCGGCGCCCAAGGACTTCGACGTGCCGGGCCTGGAGAACTTCACCGGGACCATGGTCTCGACGAGCCGGTGGAACATCCCGCTGAGCGATCTTGCGGGCAAGCGCGTCGCCGTGATCGGCACCGGATCGTCCGCGGTCCAGTGCATTCCGCTCATCGTCGAGGTCGCCGAGCACCTCACCGTGTTCCAGCGCACCCCCAACTACGTGTTGCCGGCCCGCAACGCCCCGCTGTCGGTGGACTACGTCGACGAGATCAAGAGCAGCTACGCGGCGATCCGTGAGGAGTGTCGCCACTCGCTCGGTGGCATCCCGGACCGCATCCCGGACGCCGCCGCGTTCGACGTCTCCGACGAGGAGCGGCGTGAGCGCTACGAGCGGGCCTACGTACGCAGCGGATTCAACGGCGTCGGCGGCGAGTTCTCCGATCTTCTGACCGATGAGAGGGCCAACGAGACCGCGGCGGAGTTCGTGCGCCAGAAGATCCGCCAGATCGTCCAGGACCCGAAGGCCGCCGCCGTCCTCGAGCCCCGCTTCCACCCGCTCGGCGCCAAGCGCAGCTGCTTCGGCACCGACTACTACGAGACCTTCAACCGCCCCGACGTCTCGGTGGTCTCCCTGCGCGACGAGCCGATCGCCACCATGACGGCTGACAGCATCGTCACGAGCGCCGACTCCTACGAGGTCGACGCTATCGTGCTGGCGATCGGATTCGACGCCTTCACCGGCCCGCTGTTCGCACTCGACGTCTCCACCCCGGAAGCCGGCAGGCTGCAGGACGCGTGGAGCGACGGAGTCCGGACCTACCTGGGCGTCATGGCCGCCGGGTTCCCGAACTTCTTCATGATCGCCGGGCCGCAGAGCCCCGCGCTCGCGAGCAACGTCGTGGTCACGATCGAGCAGGCCGTCGACTGGATCACCGTTCTGATCGGGCACGCGAAGGCCGGCGGCGCCGAGGTCATCGAGCCGACGGCCGAAGCCCAGGACGACTGGGTGAAGATCACCGAGAACACGGTCGGCCGGACTCTCTACGCGACCGCCGACTCCTGGTACCGGGGGTCGAACGTGGCCGGCAAGCCGACGACCTTCCTCGGCTATGTGGGCGGAGTCGGCAAGTACCGCCGTATGTGTACCGAACTCGCCAAGCGCGGTTACCCGGGCATCGAGCTGGACGGCGAGACCGTAGCCCGCCGCCTCGGCCGCATCCACCAGGAGATCGCGTGAAGGTCGTACACCAGCGCTACGTCGCCCACTCCGAGGCGCACTACGCGGGGAGCCTCGTCGACGGGGCCTTCGGACTGAAGCTCTTCGGAGACGCCGGAACGCACCTGGCGATCACCCTCGACGGCCACGAGAGCCTGTTCGCCGGCTATGCGTCGGTCGAGTTCCTCGCCCCGGTCCGTGGCGGCGACGTCGTGGAGGTGGAGGCGCGCCTGGCGTCGAAGGGAAGGCGCAGCCGGACCGTCGACTTCGAGCTGCGGATCATCTGCCGATCCGTCGACGACAGCGGCCGGGCCGACGTCCTCGCCGAACCCATCGTGGCCACCCGGGCGCGAGGGACGGCCGTCGTTCCGGCCGAATTCGCGACGACAGCACCATGACGTCGGGGCGGGGCCGGTAGGCGAGGACAGTGCGAGATGAACGACGCGTAGTCGGTCACGGCGCTCGAAACGGATCACGGCGGTGGGCCCGAAGGTCCACCGCCGCGTCGCGTGGTGAGCGGCGCCCTCCCATTGGGGAGGACATCCGGCTGCGGACCAAGCGCTACGACGCGAGCGGCAAAGTGGCCTCCGGCACAGGAGGGGTCCGTCACCTCTGCCTTCCCGACCGGCCCTCGCCCGCGCGGCGCAAGGCCCTCGGGGCTCCGGGCATCGGCTGACGTGGCGGGGCGGCTGCGGGGGCGTGACCGACGTCTCTACCGCGGGGCCGCCCGCGTGGCGCAAGGTGGTCGCCATGACCTCCACCACGTACGCCCGCCTCCTGACCCGCACGCGGACGGGCGGGCCCCGCGACGACGGCCCCAAGATCCTGGAGCACGTGCTGGGCTGGACGCTGGTCGTCCTGCTCGCCGTGTTCGTCACGGGGGCCGGCCTCATGTGAGGCAGGACCACCGGCGGTGGGCGGAGGTCCGCCGCACGGGAGCGTGCCTTCCGCTGCCGGGCGTGTGATTCCGCCGTGGCGGCGTGAGGGCGAGGGTGCGAACGGGCATACTTCCCGCGATTCCGGCACCGCGCGCGCGCGTACCGCTCGCGCCCCGGCAGGGAGGAGCGCCCGGCGATGTCCGAGAGCACACCGGAGGGCGTGGAACGCCGATTGCCGACCGAGGAGGCGCGGGAGCTGCTCGCCCTGGTGCGCGAGATCGTGCGCAGGGAGATCGCCCCGCACGCCGCGGAGGAGGAGGCGGCCGGGCACTTCCCCCGCGAGCTGTTCGTGCTGCTCTCCCGGTCCGGGCTGCTCGGGCTCCCCTACGATCCCGCGTACGGCGGGGGCGGTCAGCCGTACGAGGTCTACCTCCAGGTCCTGGAGGAGCTTGCGGCGGCCCGGCTCACCGTGGGGCTGGGCGTCAGCGTGCACACGCTCTCCTGCCACGCGCTCGCCGGCTTCGGCACCGACGAGCAGCGGTCGGCGCACCTGCCGGCGATGCTCGGCGGCGGCCTGCTCGGCGCGTACTGCCTCTCCGAACCCTCCGCCGGATCGGACGCGGCGGCGCTGCGGACGCGGGCCGTCCGGGAAAGCGGGGAGCGCGGGGAGCGCGTCGAGGGCGGCGGGGGAGATGTCGCCGGTGAGGGTGGCGACTGGGTGATCGACGGGACCAAGGCATGGATCACCCATGGCGGGATCGCGGACTTCTGCACGGTGATGGCACGTACGGGCGGTCCCGGTGCGCGGGGCATCTCCGCGTTCCTGGTGCCGGGGGACGCGCCGGGGCTGACCGCGGCCCCTCCCGAGCGGAAGATGGGGATGAAGGGTTCGCCCACCGCGCAGCTGCACTTCGACGGGGTGCGGGTCCCGGACTCGCGGCGGCTGGGGCGTGAGGGGCAGGGGTTCGCCATCGCGCTCGACGCCCTGGACTCGGGGCGGCTCGGCATCGCGGCCTGCGCCGTGGGGCTGGGCCAGGCCGCGCTGGACGAGGCCGTCGCGTACGCCGGGGAGCGCCGCCAGTTCGGCCGGCCGATCGCCGACTTCCAGGGGCTCCGCTTCCTGCTGGCCGACATGGCGACCCGCGTCGAGGCGGGCCGGGCCCTGTACCTGGAGGCCGCGCGGCGGCGGGACGAGGGGCGGCCCTTCGGCCGGCACGCGGCGATGGCCAAGCTGTTCTGCACGGACGCCGCCATGCAGATCACGACGGACGCGGTGCAGGTGCTCGGCGGGTACGGCTACACGGCGGACTTCCCCGTGGAGCGCTTTCTCCGCGAGGCCAAGATGCTGCAGATCGTCGAGGGGACCAATCAGATCCAGCGGGTGGTCATCGCGCGTCACCTTGTCGGACCAGAATCCCGCTGACGCGCACGGTCCGGTCCACCCAGACGGGGCCCGCGGCCAGCCGGATCCACTCCTGGTCGCGGTGGCCCGGGAGGGTGCGGCCGTGGCTGGCCCACAGCGAGAGCACGTCCTGGTAGATGGGAGGGTGGGCCGGGGCCGGGGCGGGCGCGGAGACCTGCGTCTGCGTGGGAACGGGGACGGGCACCGGTACGGGCGCCGACACGGGCGTGGAGACCTGCGTCTGCGGAGGCACCGGTGCGGGCGAGGCCCCGGACGCCCGCGTCTGCGGAGACACCGGCACGGGCGAGGGCCCGGACGCCCGCGTCTGCGGAGACACCGGCATCGGCGCCGCCACCGGGACGGGCCCGGAGACCTGCGTCCGAGCGGGTGCGGGCGCCGGCGTCGTCTCCGGGACGAGCGTCGGCGTGGGCGTCGAGGCGGCGACCGCCGGTGTGGCCGGCGCGGCGGTCGCGGGCGGGGCCGCGGCGGTGGCCTGCGTCGGGTGAGGAACCGATTCTTCATTGCGCGGGTCGGCCTGCCGGTGCCGACCGAAACCGCTGGGTGTCGTGTACAGCGTGGTCATGCCGGGACCAACGCGCCCCGGCGGCGAGGGTCACCGCCGAAGGGATTCGAGCGGCAGTTCGCCCGGTACCCGGTGCACGACTCTGGCCCCTCGAACCGTAGCTGACGTACCGTCAGATCTTCTCGCGGAAGCGCGCCCGCCGACCAGGAGGTCAGCCATGTCCGTGCACCGGCACGCCGACGACCGACCCGTCGCCCTCGACGAATACCCCGTGCACCAGGCACCGCTCTCGATGAAGCACCACGTCAGCGGCGACCGCAACGCCTATGACCGGTGCATCTTCCACGTCTTCGACCACGAGGGCCGCGCGCTGCTCATCGCCGGCCTCGGCGTCTACCCCAACACCGGGGTCGTCGACGCCTACGCCACCCTGCGCACCGGCGACCGGCTGCACGCCGTCCGGGCCTCCGACGCCCTCGGCGACGACCGGATGAACCTCGCCGTCGGCCCCCTGACCATCACCGTCGACGAACCCCTCAGGCGACTCACCCTGCGGTGCGAGGCCGACCCGGGCGACCCCGGCGGGCTCTCCTTCGACCTCACCTGGACCGGTGACTTCCCCGCCGTCTGGGAACCCCACCACACCCAGCGCCACGGCGGCCGGCTCACCCTGGAGGGCCGCCGCTTCGTCCAGGCCGGACACTGCGAGGGCACGATCAGGGCCGGTGGCGAGGAGTTCACGGTCACCGCGGGGGAGTGGACCGGTACGCGCGACCGCAGCTGGGGCGTGCGCCCCCTCCCCGGCGAGGAGCCCGGCCGCGCCGCCGAGTTCCGCCCCGAGGGGTTCCACTGGCTCTGGATCCCGATGCGCTTCGAGGACCGGTTCGTCATGGTCATCGCCCAGGAGGACGCCGACGGCTACCGCACCCTCAACGAGGCCCTGCTCGTACGGAACGGCCGGCGCGACACCCAGCTCGGCTGGCCCCGCACCGACATCACGTACCGACCCGGCACCCGTCACCCGGAACGGGCCGTCGTCCACCTCGCCGACCCGGCCGGCAAACCCCTGGAGATCGGCGTGGAGATCCTCGCCTCCTCCCCGCTCGCCGTCGGCGCCGGCTACCCGCCCGCCACCGACTGGCAGCACGGCAGCTGGCAGGGCCGGGGCTGGACGGACCGGCGCGTCTACGACCTCGCGGACCCCGCGGCCCACCCCGTGGCCGCCTACGGCGTCACCGACCACGCGGCCCGCTTCACCCTCGACGGCCACACCGGCTACGGCATCTTCGAGCACGGCTCCTTCGGCCGCCACGACCCCAGCGGCTTCGCCGACCACACGTCTACAGCCCGCTGAGGAGGACGACGTGACCACGCCACGCCCCCGCACCACCACCCGTGACCCCGAGGAGCTGGGCAGCCGGCTCGCGGCCTGGCTCGACCGGCACCTGCCGGGGGCCGAGGTCTCCGGCCTCGCCGTCCCCGGCTCCAACGGCATGTCCAGCGAGACCCTGCTCTTCGACCTCGACCACCCGGACGCCCCCGTGCGCGGCTGCGCGCTGCGGCTGGCCGCCGA
The DNA here is from genome assembly GCF_040815545.1 of Streptomyces sp. LMG1-1-1.1. Classification (NCBI taxonomy): domain Bacteria; kingdom Bacillati; phylum Actinomycetota; class Actinomycetes; order Kitasatosporales; family Streptomycetaceae; genus Streptomyces; species Streptomyces sp. LMG1-1-1.1. Next base: position 193,980 of record NZ_JBFPNH010000098.1, read on the forward strand.
CCCCGCCGCGTACACCGTCTTCCCCGTGTACGACATGGCCCGTCAGCACCGGGTCATGCGCCTGGTCGGCGAGCACACGGACGTCCCCGTGCCGCGCGTGCTCTGGCTGGAGGAGGATCCGGAACCGCTCGGCGCCCCCTTCTTCGTGATGGCCCGCGCCGAGGGCCGGGTGCCGCCGGACGTCATGCCGTACACGTACGAGGGGAACTGGCTGCACGCCGCCACCGACGCCGAACGGGCCGTGCTCGAAGCGGAATCCGTCGCCGTCCTCGCGCGGCTGCACGACCAGTTCCCGGCGAAGGAGGCCGAGTTCCTCCTTGCGGAGGGCGCCGGGAGCCCGCTGCGACGACACGTCGACGCCCAACGCGCCTACTACGCCTGGGTGGTGGACGGGCTCTCCCCGTCACCGCTCATCGAGTCGGCCTTCGCCTGGCTGGAGGCGCACTGGCCGGCCGACGAGGGCGAGGCCGTGCTCGGCTGGGGCGACGCCCGGATCGGCAACATCGTCTACAACGGGTTCACGCCCGCGGCCGTCCTCGACTGGGAGATGGCGGCCTGCGTCCCGCGCGAGGTCGACCTCGGCTGGGCGGTCTACCTCCACCGCTTCTTCCAGGACCTCACCGTCGGCTTCGGCCAACCCGGGCTGCCCGATCTCCTGCGGCGCGACGCCGTCGAACGGCGCTACGCGGAACTGACCGGACACACCCCGCGGGACATGGAGTTCCACACCCTCTACGCGGCACTGCGGCACGCGATCGTGATGCTCAGGATCGCGTACCGCCAGGCTCACTTCGGAGAGGTCGAGGTCCCCTCGGACCCGGACGGCCTGATCCTGCACCACGCCACGCTCGCGGCGATGGTGCGGGGAAGCTACTGGTAGACGACGGCCTCAGGCCGCGCGCCGCATCTGCGGCACCCGGATCGGACGCGAGCCCGGACCGCCGACGTGCGAGAAGGGCTGGGTCCGCCAGTCGAGGCTCTGGGGGAGCGTCAGGAGCAGCGCGGTGTCCTGCTCCTGCACCTCCAGGGTGTCGTCGGCGGGGCTTGCCGCGGAAGCCGAGAGACCCGTGCCCGGGCAGACCGTCAGGACGAAGGGGTTCCACGGCGTCGGGCACAGCGCGTGCTCCGGCAGCACGTCCTCGTCCGCGAGCAGCGCGATGGGCTGCACGCACTCCGGGCAGACGACCCGGAACATCTCAAAGGTGTCGTACGCGTCGAGCTCGTCGGACGTGTCGACCGAATCAACAGGCTCCTGCATGGAGAATCTCCCCCTCGGGTGGGTCGGCCGGATCTGTGCGGCCTCGACCACAGCAAGCACTTCCCATGCGGAACTCCGCATAACCGTGAGGCGGCGCCCCAGGCAGGTGGCAAACATGTGGCGTTCGTCACATGCCTGGCGCAGGTGCCCCGTGGCCGCCCAAAGTGCCGCATACAGGTGGCCCCCGGCGGTGCCCCTCTCTCTCCGGGGCCATAGGGTCACCGCATGGAGGAGCTGGATCGTCAGATCGTCGAGTTGCTCGTCAAGGACGGGCGCATGAGCTACACCGACCTGGGCAAGGCCACCGGCCTGTCCACGTCGGCGGTGCATCAGCGCGTCCGCCGCCTCGAGCAGCGCGGTGTCATCCGCGGCTATGCCGCCGTCGTCGACCCGGAGGCCGTGGGACTTCCCCTCACCGCCTTCATCTCGGTCAAACCCTTCGACCCCAGCGCCCCCGACGACACCCCCGACCGGCTCGCCGACATCCCCGAGATCGAGGCCTGCCACAGCGTCGCGGGCGAGGAGAACTACATCCTCAAGGTCCGGGTCGCCACACCACTGGAGCTGGAGCACCTGCTCAGCCGCATCCGCTCCCAGGCCGGTGTCTCCAGCCGCACGACCGTGGTCCTCTCCACCCCGTACGAGGCCAGGCCGCCGCGCATCTGACCCGCCGACCCGGCCCCGGCCGGGGGACCTGCCGGACAAACCGGGTCCGGACAGGTCCTAGCCTGGTCGCATGAGTGAGACCGCGTCTGCCATCGAACACCGCACCGTGCTGCTGCGCGGTGGAGAAGTCCACAGCCCCGCCGACCCCTTCGCCACCGCCATGGTGGTGGAGCGCGGGCACGTCGCCTGGGTGGGCTCCGAGGGCGCGGCCGACGCCTTCGCCTCCGGCGTGGACGAGGTGGTCGACCTGGAGGGCGCCCTCGTCACCCCGGCGTTCGTCGACGCCCACGTGCACACCACGGCCACCGGGTTCGCCCTCACCGGCCTCGACCTGTCCTCCGCCGCCTCGCTCGCCGAGGCGGCGGAGCTGATCCGGGCCCACGCCGCCGCCCGCCCCGAGGACCGCATCCTCATCGGCCACGGCTGGGACGCCTCGCGCTGGCCCGAGCGCCGGCCGCTCACCCGGACCGAGCTCGACGAACTCACCGGCGGCCGCCCGCTCTACCTCACGCGGATCGACGTCCACTCGGCCGTCGTCACCACCGCGCTCCTCGACCTCGTCCCCGGCGTCCGCGACCTGGACGGCTTCCACGACGGCCAGCGGCCGCTCACCGGCGACGCGCACCACGCCGTGCGCGCCGCCGCCTTCGGCGCCGTCTCCCCGCTCCAGCGCACCGAGGCCCAGCGCGCCGCCCGGAGCCGCGCCGCCTCCCTCGGCATCGGCACCCTGCACGAGTGCGGCGGCCCGCAGATCTCCTCCGAGGACGACTTCACCGGGCTCCTGGACCTGGCCCGCGAGGAGGCCGGGCCCCGGGTCGTCGGCTACTGGGCCGATGTCGACGTCGAGCGGGCGCGTGCCCTCGGCGCCCTGGGCGCGGCGGGCGACCTGTTCGCCGACGGCTCCCTCGGCTCGCACACCGCCTGCCTCCACGAGCCGTACGCCGACCACACCGACCCCGGCCACACGGGCGCCGCCCACCTGGACGCGACCGCCGTCGCCCTCCACGTCGTGGCCTGCACCGAGGCGGGGCTCCAGGCCGGCTTCCACGCCATCGGCGACGCCGCCGTGACCTCGGTCGTCGAGGGCGTCAGGGCCGCCGTCGAGAAGCTGGGCCTGGCCCGGATCCGCGCGGCCCGGCACCGCGTCGAGCACGTCGAGATGCTCACCCCCGAGACGATCGCCGCCTTCGCGGAGCTGGGCCTCACGGCCTCCGTCCAGCCGGCCTTCGACGCGCTGTGGGGCGGCGAGCAGGGCATGTACGCGGACCGCCTCGGAGTGGAGCGGGCCCGCACCCTGAACCCGTACGCGGCGCTGCTCAAGGCCGGCGTGCCGCTGGCCTTCGGCTCCGACAGCCCGGTCACCCCGCTCGACCCGTGGGGCACGGTCCGGGCCGCCGCCTTCCACCACACCCCCGAGCACCGGATCTCCGTCCGGGCCGCCTTCACCGCCCACACCCGGGGCGGCTGGCGGGCCGTCGGCCGGGACGACGCGGGGACGCTGGTCCCCGGGGCCCCCGCCGACTACGCGATCTGGCGCACGGGCGAACTCCTCGTCCAGGCGCCCGACGACCGGGTCGCCCGCTGGTCCACCGATCCGCGTTCCGGTACGCCCGGTCTGCCCGATCTGTCACCGGGCGCCGAACTGCCCGTCTGCCTCCGCACGGTGGTGTACGGACAGACGGTGTTCGTACGGCCGAACGAGTGATGTGGGGATATTTCAGACCCTCGATCCTGGCTCCGCACGCTTGTCCCCGACCTGCGGATCTTCCCCTCTGGCCTGGCCTTATGGGAAGTCTCCGCAGGTCAAGCGGGTGTTGACAGTCAACCGTCGTCGGCGGATAGGTTCTCCGCGTCCACCACAGGACGTCCGACCGGTCCGAACCGCCCCCGCAGTCGCCGAACGCCGCCCGCGCCTCGGCCGCGAGGGAAGGTTTCTCCGACGGAAGGTGCGACCCGGGTGGGGCCCGGACGTTCAGTAGACAACGGCTCTCGGTCGACCCGCAGCCAGCGGATCCCAGGTCGGACCGAAGGACGTCGGGCCCCGCACCGCACCCCACCGTTCCCGCACGACCCGCCGCGACGGAGCGATCCGCGGACCTCGCTATGGTGGGGTTCCGCGTGTGTATCCGAAGGGGCAGTAGTGAACGACGGTGGCCAGAGGCGTTACGGCCCGCTCGGCAAGGCCTTGGTGATCATTCCGACCTACAACGAGGCGGAGAACATCAAGCCGATCGTCGCGCGCGTGCGGGAGGCCGTCCCCGAGGCTCACGTCCTCGTGGCCGACGACAACAGCCCCGACGGCACGGGCAAGCTCGCGGACGAGATCGCGTCCGAGGACGACCACGTGCACGTCCTGCACCGCGAGGGCAAGGAGGGGCTCGGCGCCGCCTACCTCGCCGGCTTCCGGTGGGGCATCGAGCAGGGGTACGGCGTCCTCGTCGAGATGGACGCCGACGGCTCACACCAGCCCGAGGAGCTGCCCCGGCTGCTCACCGCCCTCAAGGGCGCGGACCTGGTCCTCGGCTCCCGCTGGGTGCCGGGCGGCCGGATCGTGAACTGGCCCAAGTCCCGCGAGTTCATCTCCCGCGGCGGCAGCCTGTACTCGCGGCTCATGCTCGACGTGCCGATCCGGGACGTCACCGGCGGCTACCGGGCCTTCCGCAAGGAGACCCTGGAGGGCCTGGGCCTGGACGACGTGGCCTCGGCCGGCTACTGCTTCCAGGTCGACCTGGCCCGTCGCGCGGTCGCCGCCGGCTTCCATGTCGTCGAGGTCCCGATCACCTTCGTGGAGCGGGAGATCGGCGACTCCAAGATGAGCCGCGGCATCGTCGTCGAGGCGCTGTGGCGGGTCACGGGCTGGGGTCTGACGGCGCGCGCGGAGAAGGCCGGCCGGCTGATCGGCCGCAGGTCCGCCTGACGTTCGCCGCGGGCCCCTTCCACCGCACGTCCTGATCTCTCCTTTACGACGTTCCGGCGGGGTGCCAGGCACACTGGGGGCCATGACGACCGGCGCACCGCCTCCCCTCGCCCCCAAGCGCTCACGCGCGCGTACGTTCCTCCCGCTCGGCGTCGCCGCCTGGCTGGTCCTGGAGATCTGGCTGCTCACGGTGGTGGCGAACGCGGCGGGCGGGCTGACCGTGCTCGCCCTCCTCGTCGGCGGCGCCGTACTCGGTGCCGCCGTCATGAAGCGGGCGGGCCGACGTGCCTTCCGTAACCTCACCTCGACGTTCCAGCAGGCCCAGGCCGCGGCGCAGACCGGTGCGGTGCCTCCGGCGCAGGACCGGGCCGCGGCCGAGGACCGCGACGGCTTCCTGATGCTGGGCGGCCTGCTCCTGATGATCCCCGGCCTGATGTCGGACGCGGCGGGGCTGCTCCTGCTGATCCCGCAGGTCCGCTCCCTCCTCGGCCGGACGGCGGAGAAGGCCGTCGAGCGCCGGATGAGCGCCGCACCTACGGGCAGCCTCCAGGACGCCTTCCAGCAGGCCCGCATCCACCGGCCCGACGGAAAGGTCGTGCAGGGCGAGGTCATCCGCGAGGACGCGCCGCAGGGCCCTCGCCGGAGCGACCAGCCCCGCCCGCCCCTCACGCCCTGACGCCTGACCGGCTGACGCCGCCCCTGGGACGCTTCCCCGGGGGCGGCGGTCGTGGATCCGGGGGAGACGTGGACCCGGTCCGCGGGCGCGTACGCGAAACGCCGCGGGGCCCGGTACACGGATCGTGTACCGGGCCCCGCGGCGTTTCGCGACCGGTCGCCCGCTAGGCGGACTTGCGGCTGTCGCGCGGATGCACGGCGATGTTCATCGCGCCGGAGCGCAGGACGGCCAGCCTTTCGGCGAGGACCTCCTCCAGCTCCTCGCGCGTACGGCGCTCCATGAGCATGTCCCAGTGCGTACGCGCAGGCTTGCCCTTCTTCTCCTCGGGTCCGTCCCCGTCCACCAGGAGAGCCTGGATTCCGCAGACCTTGCATTCCCACTCCGGCGGAATCTCCGCCTCGACCGAGAAGGGCATCTCAAAACGATGTCCCTTCTCGCATGCGTACTCCACCGCCTGGCGCGGGGCCAGATCGATGCCGCGGTCGGTCTCGTAGCTCGTCACCACGAGGCGCGTGCCGCGAAGAGCTCGCTCACTCATGAATCGTGCCTCCCGGGCTTGTCGCCCACAGGACAGGTGTCGCTGTCGTCGTTATCCGGTCAACGTCCGGTCGGCGGTAAAGATTCCCGTGCCGGGTCATGCGTCGCCCGTCGTGCCGCCCCTTGTTGTACCCACCAGTGCCCGTTTTGTCACATCTGACGGCAGATATGACCCGGTGTCTTCACCAAAGCAGCACGCAGTAACGGTCCGCCTGGCAGGCCAAACGCGTACACTACCGCCCTTTGGGTGCCACGTCTAAACGCGGTCCGGTACCGGGTTCCCCGCCGCCTCCACCGCGCGTCGTACCGGGACCCGGGCGAGCAGCGCGAAGCCCACCACGAAGAAGATCACGAGGGAGATAATGGCATCCCGATAGCTTCCGGTCAGCTGATACGCGAGACCGAACACGAGCGGACCGAGCCAGCTGAGCCCGCGGTCGCTCATCTCGTACGCCGAGAAGTACTCCGCCTCCTTGCCGCGCGGCACCAGATGGGAGAACAGGGAGCGCGACAGGGCCTGGCTGCCGCCCAGGACCAGGCCGATCGCCGCCGCCAGGCAGAAGAAGAACACCGGCGCGCCGGCGGGCAGGAAGTAGCCGGCCGCGAGGATCAGCGTCCAGACCGCCAGGGATCCCAGAATCGTCCGCTTGGCGCCGTACGACCGGGCGAGTCGCCCCATGCCGAGAGCGCCCGCGACCGCGAGGACCTGGACGAGCAGGACCGCGGTGATGAGCGTCGTCTGGTCGAGTCCCAGCTCCTCCGAGCCGAACACCGAGGCCTGGGAGATCACCGTCTGGACGCCGTCGTTGTAGACCAGGTAGGCGAGCAGGAAGGAGAGCGTCAGCGGATGCCGGCGCATGTCCTTCAGGGTGGCCCTGAGCTGGCGCCAGCCGCTGCCGACCGCACCCTCGCCGCCGCGGCCGTCGGGGCCTTCGGGTGGGAGCCGGCGGTCGCGGAGCCGCCGGAGCGGCACGATGGTGAAGGCGCCCCACCACACGCCGGCCGAGGCCAGGCAGATCCGGACCGCCTCGCCCTCCGTGAGGCCGAAGGAGTCGTGCGCCGAATAGAGCACCAGGTTCAGGACGAGGACCAGCGCGCCCGAGGTGTAGCCGAAGGCCCAGCCCCGGGAGGAGACCGCGTCCCGCTCGTCCGGCTCCGCGATCTGCGGCAGATAGGCGTTGTAGAGCACCATCGAGACGGACAGCGAGGCGTTCGCCACGATCAGCAGGAACGTGCCGAGCAGATAGCGCTCGCCCGCCAGGAAGAACATCCCCGCCGTGGCGGCCGCCCCCAGGTAGGCCGCCGTCGCGAGCAGCGGCTTCTTCCGGCCCGTGCGGTCCGCCGCGGCGCCCGCCAGCGGCATCACCAGGACCGCGACCACGATCGACATCGAGACGGCGTACGCGAAGAGCGAGCCCGCCCGCACCGGGATGCCGAGCGGATGGACGAATCCCTCGGCGTCGGCCGCGGCCCGCGCCACCGAGGTCAGATACGGGCCGAGGAACACGGTCAGCACGCTCGTCGAGTAGACCGAGCACGCGAAGTCGTAGAAGTACCAGCCCCGCTGCTCCCGCCGCCGTTCGGCGGGATCGACGGCGTACTCCTCAGGCTCGGTGGTCCCAGCGGTCAAGGCCGCGCCCCCTCGTTCGTCACGGTGAGCCGTCCCCGGGGCACGGGGATCGCGGACTCAGACCCACGCGCCCCGCTCGGTCAGCACCGAACGCAGCGTCTCCAGTCGATCGGTCATGATGCCATCCACCCCGAGGTCCAGGAGAGAGTTCATCCGGGCCGGATCGTTCACGGTCCACACGTGGACCTGGAGCCCGCGCGCGTGGGCCTCCCGGACGAAGCGACGGTCGACCACCGTGATCCCGCCCTGCCGCTCCGGCACCTGCGCCGCCACCGCCCCGGCCCGCAGCGCCGCCGGGACGCCGAACGAACGCAGTCGCAGTCCGACGACCCCGCGCACCCCGTACGAGGTGGCGAGTCGCGGACCGGCGAGGCGCTGCGCGCGTGCGACCCGCGACTCGGTGAAGGAACCCACGCAGACCCGGCCCCAGGCGCCGGTCCTGCGGATCAGCTCCACCAGCGGGACCAGGGCCGACTCGGCCTTGAGGTCCACGTTCCAGCGGGCCTCGGGGAACTCCTCCAGGAGGTCCGCGAAGAGCGGTAGCGGCTCCTCGCCGGCCACCCTGGCCTCGCGCACCGCCGCCCACGGCAGGTCCCGGATCCGCCCCGAGGCGTCCGTGACCCGGTCGAGCGTCGCGTCGTGGAAGGCGACGAGGGCCCCGTCGGCCGTCGTGTGCACATCGGTCTCGAAATAGCGGTAGCCCGCCGCGGCGGCCCGGCGGAAGGCGGCCGCGGTGTTCTCCAGGCCGTTCGCCGTGCCGCCGCGATGGGCGAACGCGAGGGGGAGGGAATGGTCGAGATAGGGGTGGCGTACGCGAGTCACGGCCGCAGTATGGCCTGTTCCGGTGTCGACGGGGCGACCGCGGAGGGACCGGGGCCCGGCTCCCGGGCGGCGTCGAGGCGGCCGGCCCCCCGCGCGGAGGCGGCCCCGACGGCTCCGGCGACCCCTGCGACTCCTGCGGGCCCCGCCTCCGGATCGGGCTCCCGTTCCGGTTCCGGTACGGCGAACCAGCGCAGGAAGAACTGGGCGAGCGGCCCGATGGCCAGCGCGTACAGCACCGTGCCGATGCCGACCGAGCCGCCGAGCAGGAAGCCGGTCGCGACCACGGCGATCTCGATCGCCGTCCGCACCAGCCGGATCGACCGCCCGGTCAGCCGGTGCAGACCGGTCATCAGGCCGTCGCGCGGACCCGGGCCGAACCGGGCCGCGATGTACAGGCCGGTCGCCACCCCGTTGAGCAGGATGCCGAGCACAAGCAGCGGGATCCGCCCCGCCAGGCCGTGGACCTCGGGGACGAGCGCCAGGGTGCCGTCCATCGCCAGGCCGATCACGAAGACGTTGGAGACCGTGCCGAGCCCCGGACGCTGCCGGATCGGGATCCACAGCAGCAGCACCGCCGCCCCGACGACGATCGACACCACACCGATGGTCAGTCCGGACTTCTCGGCGAGGCCCTGGTGGAGGACGCCCCAGGGTTCGAGGCCGAGCCCGCTCCGCACGAGCAGCGCCGAACTGACCCCGTACAGCGTCAGCCCGACATAGAGCTGGACGAGCCGACGGGTGAGGTGCCGGCCGCGGAGGCCGGAGGCGATGGACAAGGGACTTCCCCCCAGGGTGGTGGTAGTGGACTGACTCATGACACTCTGTGGCGGGGGATCGGGTGCCAACCATGGCCAATTCGATGAAGGTGGACTGATTTCGATGGCTCAGTGGACTTCGGCGGTGGGGCCGGCCCAGCTCGCCCGGCAGCTCCAGGCGCAGCAGCCGAGGCCCGCCGCACCCGGCACCCGCAAGCCGCCCGCCTACCGCGCGCTGGCCGACGGCATCCGCCTCCTCGTCCTGGAGGGGCGCGTACCGGTCGCCGCCCGGCTGCCCGCCGAGCGTGAGCTCGCCGTCGCCCTCACCGTCAGCCGGACGACGGTGGCCGCCGCCTACGAGGCGCTGCGCACCGAGGGCTTCCTTGAGTCCCGGCGGGGAGCCGGCAGCTGGACCGCCGTACCGGCCGGGAACCCGCTGCCCGCACGCGGCCTCGAACCGCTGCCGCCGGAGGCGCTCGGCTCGATGATCGACCTGGGCTGTGCGGCCCTGCCCGCGCCCGAACCGTGGCTCACCCGCGGTGTCCAGGGAGCCCTCGAGGAGCTGCCGCCGTACGCCCACACGCACGGGGACTACCCGGCCGGGCTGCCGACGCTGCGCCAGATGCTCGCCGACCGCTACACCGCCCGCGGCATCCCCACCATGCCCGAGCAGATCATGGTCACGACCGGCGCCATGGGGGCCATGGACGCCATCTGCCACCTCTTCGCGGGGCGCGGCGAGCGGATCGCCGTCGAGTCGCCGTCGTACGCCAACATCCTCCAGCTGATGCGGGAGGCCGGCGCCCGGCTCGTGCCCGTCGCCATGTCCGAGGGCCTCGGCAGCTGGGACCTGGGCCGCTGGCGCCAGGTGCTGCGCGACGCCGCGCCACGCCTCGCGTACGTCGTCGCCGACTTCCACAACCCGACCGGCGCGCTGGCCGACGAGGACCAGCGGCGGCAGCTGGTCGAGGCGGCCCGCTCGGCCGGCACGGTCCTCGTCGTCGACGAGACCATGGCCGAGCTCCACCTCGACGACGACCTGGAGATGCCCCGGCCGGTCTGCGCCTTCGACCCGGCCGGCTCCACGGTCCTGACCGTCGGCTCGGCCAGCAAGGCCTTCTGGGCGGGCATGCGGATCGGCTGGGTCCGGGCCGCTCCCGACGTGATCCGTTCCCTGGTCGCCGCGCGCGCGTACGCGGACCTCGGCACCCCCGTGCTGGAGCAGCTGGGCGTGAACTGGCTCATGCGGACCGGCGGCTGGGAGGAGGCGGTGACCCTCCGTCGCGACCAGGCGCGGGAGAACAGGGACGCGCTCGTCGCCGCGGTCCGCAGGGAGCTCCCGGAGTGGGAGTTCGCCGTGCCGCGCGGCGGGCTGACGCTCTGGGTCCGCACCGGCGGCCTCTCCGGCTCCCGCCTCGCCGAGGCGGGCGAGCGGGTCGGCGTCCGCGTCCCCTCGGGACCGAGGTTCGGCGTCGACGGTGCCTTCGAGGGCTTCGTCCGGCTGCCCTTCACGGTCGGCGGACCGGTCGCCGACGAGGCCGCCGCCCGGCTGGCCGCCGCGGCCCGCCTGGTCGAGGCGGGTGCGGTCGGAGGAGCCGAATCGCCCCGGTCGTTCGTGGCGTGACCCCACGACGACGGAGAGGCCGGTCCGGACCCCAGGTCCGTACCGGCCTCTCCGTCGTCGTGGGGGCCGCTCAGCCCTCGGCGGAGACGGGGGCGTGCAGCGGTGCCGGGCCCGGATCCGGGTGGACCCGCGGCGCGGGGGCGGGATCGGCCGCGGCGCGGGGCGCCAGGGCCGGTTCGGGGGGAGTGCCGGGGAACGGCTCGACGACCGCGCCCGTGCGGCGCTCCGGGAGCAGGTCGAGGACCGCCTTGCGGTGCGCCTCGCTCGTGGCGTCGTCGTACGGGTCGGGCGTCGCCGGCACCTGGAGGCGCAGGACCGGGCCGGCGCCGAGGCGCGCGTAGCCCCGGCCGGGCGGGACCTCGGGCGTGGGCGTGGTGTGCGGCGCGGCGCCGAGGACGGCGGCGATCTGCTCCGGCGCGGCGGGGCCGAGCACGATCCGGGCCCTGGTGTGGGTCCGTACCGCCTCGCTCAGGGTGTCGGTGCTGTCGAACTGCTCGGCGACCACCACCGTGACCTGCGCCGCGCGCCCGTGCCGGAGCGGCACCTGGAGCAGTTCCTGCGGGTCGGGGCGGGCGTCGGCGGCGGCCAGGTGGCCGAGGACGCTCGGCCGGTCGAGCAGGATCCACAGCGGCCGCCGGGTGTCCTCCGGCGCCGGGTGGCCCGCCTGTCGGGCCCGGTTGGCGGCGATCAGCCGCCGTTCGGTCTCGTGCGCCGCCCACTCCAGGCTGGCCAGGGAGCCGGCGAGGCCGCACTCGACGGAGAGGACGCCGTCGCGGTCGGTGAGGCAGGCGTACTCGCCGGTGCCGGCGCCCTCGATGATCAGCACGTCGCCGTGGGGAAGGGCCTGGAGTGCGATCGAGCGCAGCAGGGAGGTGGTGCCGCTGCCGGGCTGGCCCACGACGAGCAGGTGCGGCTCGGTGGAGCGGGGGCCGGTGCGCCAGACGACGGCTGGCGCGTCCTCCGTCGCGTCGGCGGCGACCACGGGCACGGTCCGCTGCACGGCGTCGGCGTCGGTGAAGCCGAGGACGGTCTCGCCGGGCACGGTGACGAACCGCTGGGCGGCGATGGTGGTGGGCAGTCCGGGCAGCACGCTCATGGCGAGCCGGTTGCCCTCCTCGTCCCAGTCGAAGCGGTACTCGCGGCCGCGCCCCGACTTGGCGTGCAGCAGCTGCTCGATGCGGGCGCGCGCGGCGGGCTCGCCGTCGGTGAAGTACGGCGGGTAGGCGATCCGCAGCCGGCTGATCCGCCCGTCGTCGTCGAAGGCGTACTCCCCGAAGGCGCCGCTCCAGTCGCCGCCGTGGGAGAAGAGCGGGGAGGGGTCGTCGGGGACGGAGAAGTACGGCACGAGAGCCTCGTAGAGACCCTTCAGCCGGGCGATCTCGGCCTCGTCGGGTCCGGTCTTGACGACCGGGCGTTCGCGTCCCTTCCACGCTGCCGCGCCCATCAGCGTCACGAGCGCGAGGAGCGGCCCGTACGGCATGAGGGCGACGACCAGGACGCAGGCCGCGACCAGGAGCAGCGTGGGACCACGCCGCTCCTTCGGGGTCGCGGCCCACCTGGCGCGCGCGGTCGCGGCCAGCTTCCGCAGACCGCGGGAGACCGTGATCAGCGGATGGAGCACGTCGGTGGCGCTGTCGGCGGCCGTGCGCGCGATCTCTCGACTGCGAGCGATCTGTGCGCTGCCGCTGCTCAGAATGCGGGGGAGTGGTCGCCGGGCCACGAAGTACTCCTGAAGTGGTGGAAGGGACGGAAGGGCGTCAGAACTTGATCCCGCCCAGAAGGCCGGCGAGGCTCTGCCCGCCCGCTGTGATGCTCGGTGCGATGGCGGTGCCCGCGAGGTAGAAGCCGAACAGCGCGCTGACGAGGGCGTGCGAGGCCTTCATCCCGTCCTTCTTGAAGAACAGGAAGCAGATGATGCCGAGCAGGACCACGCCTGAGATGGACAGGATCATTGGGTGTTCTCCTGGTTGAGGGGACAGTCACCATGAGTCCTTCCAAGTTCACAGCAAGTATCTATGTGACTAAAGGTGCATACGGGTGAAAAACCTGCGTTTTCACTTGACCGGCGGACGTCCCGTGCCTCCCCCGGTGGCGAAATGCCCGGGGTGCGCTAGAGGGGCGTACCGGCGGTCCGGCCGGGGGCGGGCTGCGGTGATCTTTGCCGTGGACGGGCGCCGTCATGTCACCGAACGGGCAGTACCCTGTCGATTCACTCGTACGGCGGCGCTTGCCGTGCGCAGGTCGGAACAGTGGTCCACGCGGCCGCTCAACACAGCAGGAGAGGCGGTCCCACCCGATGAGCGAGACTCCGGACCCCGAGGTCATCGAGCTGGCGTCCAAGGTCTTCGACTTCGCGCGCACGGGTGACGCCGCCGCCCTCGCCGCCTACGTGGACGCGGGCGTGCCCGCCGACCTCACCAACGACAAGGGCGACTCCCTCGTCATGCTCGCCGCCTACCACGGCCACGCCGCCGCGGTCTCCGCCCTCCTGGAGCGAGGCGCCGACGCCGACCGCGCCAACGACCGCGGCCAGACCCCGCTCGCCGGTGCCGTCTTCAAGGGCGAGGACGCGGTGGTCCGTGCGCTCCTCGCCGGCGGCGCAAATCCGGAAGCCGGGACTCCGTCCGCCGTCGACACCGCCCGCATGTTCGGCAAGGCCGAACTCCTCGAGCTGTTCGGATCCCGGTGAACGGGCGCTGAACCCCAGGTGAGAGCGGCATCGTAAATGTGGTCGCGGCGGCGAAATGGGTGGGTCATCATGACGTCGGGCCCGGCAAATCGGGCCACCGACGAGAGGTAGAGGAAGATGATCACTGGCAAGCGCAGGACGACGGGCGGCCCGACATGCTGCCGCACGGCCTAGGCGTACAGAGATGTACCGCCTGACCCGGGTCATCCCGGTATCCCCCGGTCGTGTCGACAGCTTGATGTGAGGCGTCTTCCCATGTTCGATCCAGTCATAGCGCCGAGCGGCACCCTGCTCGGCCTGCTGCAGCGGGGCCGCGGCGACGGCACCCTGCACGCGCTCGCCGCGCCACGCGCCGAGGCCCTCGCGGCCCTCAACCACTGCGTTCTCGACGACCCCCGCCACGACTGGCAGGTCGAGAACCGCTCCCTGTACTACGCCCGCCTCTACCTGGACCTCCACGGAGGTCTCGACGAGATCCAGGCGCACCTCTTCGGCGCCGAGGACCACCTCGACACCGAGGAGTCCCGGACCGGGCTCGCGCTTGCCGTCCTCGGACACCTCGCCTCCTACGGACGCCAGGACGCCGTGCTCCTGCTCCGGCGCTACGCCGCGACCGGGACCAACTGGGCCTGGGCCCTGGACGAGCTGGCCCTGCGCGACGACGACGCCGGACTCCGCGCGCTCGCCCTGCCCGTACTGGCCCGCTTCCCGGCCGGCCCGGAGGGCGACGCCGAACTGGCCGCCACCGTGCGCGACGCCTACGAGCCGCGCCCCTGGCGCCTGTGGGCCGAGGACCCGCGCGACGCCGTCGGCGCCCGCGTCAGGGCTGCCCGGGAACAGGGCTCCTTCGACCGCTGGCAGCGCCAGATGAGCCCGGCCGGACCCCGCCCCGGCTGGAGCGTCCGCGCCGTCCTCGACTGGGCGCAGGAGGGGTACGAGCGCGGTGCCGTCCTCGACGGCCCCGCCGCCCGCTGCCTCGCCGCCGTCGCCGGCCCCGAGGACCGGCCCGAAATCCTCGCCGCCGCCCGCGACGGCGCCACGGGAGCGCGGGGCGCCGCCCTGCACCACCTCGCCGCGTCACGGGACCCCGCCGTCCTCGACCTCGTCGAGGCCGCCGCCGACGGGGACTCCCCCGCCGTCGCCGAAGCCGCCGTCGCCGCCTACCGGCGCATGTGCGGCGAGGACGCGGTCGCCCGCGCCCGCGCGTGGGTCCGGCGCACCGACGCCCTCGGCGTCGCCGCCGCCGAGGTCCTCGCCTGCCGCGGCACCGCCCAGGACGCCACGCTCGTCCTCGGCGCGCTGCGCGGCACCGTACGCTCCGCGGGACCCGACGCCCCCGAGCTCGCCGTCCTCGTCGACGGAGCCGGCCGCCTCGGGATCGCCTGCGCGGCCCCCGTGCTGCGCCACGTCTACCGCGAGACCTCCTCCTCCCAGCTGCGCGGCCGCACGGCCCGCGCCCTCGCCGCCACCGACCCCACCTTCGCGACCGGCTTCGCCGTCGAATGCCTCTGGGACTGCGAGGAGACCACCCGCGAGGTCGCGGCCCTGCACGCCGAGACCGGTGACGTCCGCGTCGCCGAGCGATTGCGCCGCCTCGCCGCAGACCCGGCCGAGGAGGCCGAGGTGCAGACCGCGGTGCGCAACCGGATAGGGCCCGACCTCCAGGTCTGACCCGGCCCGGGTCAGCGACAGGTCAGACCAACCCCTCCCGGCCCGACCTGCGCGACCACACCACCCGCCACCCGGCCCCGGGGCGGCGCGGCCCGCGGCGGAGAACCCGCCGACCGAGGCCCCGCCCCGGGCGGCCGACGGCCCTTCCGGCCCCGGCGGGAAACGCTCACGGGACGTTCCCTCCCCGTCCAGATCGACGTCGGCGGGTACACGCCAAGTCCGACGACAACACCCGTATGCGTGTCGTCATCGTCACCGAATCCTTCCCTCCCGACGTCAACGGTGTGGCGCACTGCGCCCTGCAGACCGCGCGCCACCTCGCCCGGCGGGGCCACGCCCCGCTCGTCATCGCCCCCGCCGTCGCCGACCCGGCGGCGGACGCCGACGCGCCCTGCGCCGTCGTCCGGGTGCCCTCCCTGCCCCTCCCCGGCTACCCCCAGGTACGCGTCGCCCTGCCCAGCCGCCGGGTCGCCGCGGCCATCGCCGCGCACCGCGCCGACATCGTCCACCTCGCCGGACCCTTCGTCCTCGGGGTGCGCGGCATGACCGCCGCCGCCCGGCTCGGCATCCCCGCCGTCGCCGTCTACCAGACCGACCTCGCCGGCTACGCGCGCACGTACGTGGGGACGGGCGAGGGCACCGCCTGGCGGCGCCTCCGCGCCGTGCACGGCGCCGCCGACCGGACCCTCGCCCCGTCGTCCGCCGCCGCGCGCGACCTGGCGGACCACGGCGTCGGCCGGGTCCGCCTCTGGGGGCGCGGGGTGGACACCGCCCGCTTCCGCCCGGAACTCCGCGACGAGGCCCTGCGCCGCGAACTCGCCCCCGGCGGGGAACTCCTCGTCGGCTACGTGGGCCGCCTCGCCCCCGAGAAGCGGGTGGACCTGCTCGCAGGCGTCTGCGCGCTGCCCGGCGTACGGGTCGTGGTCGTCGGCGACGGACCGAGCGGAACCGCCCTGCGCACCTCGCTCCCCGGCGCCCGGTTCCTCGGCCGCCGCACCGGCGACGACCTCGCCCGGATCTTCGCCTCGCTCGACGTGTTCGCCCACACCGGTCCGTACGAGACCTTCTGCCAGACCGTGCAGGAGGCCATGGCGAGCGGGGTCCCGGTGATCGCCCCCGCCGCCGGCGGGCCGCTGGACCTGATCGACCACGGGCGGACCGGTCTCCTCGTACCGCCCCGCGACCCGGACGCGCTGCGAGCCGCCGTCGCCTCGCTCGCCGCCGCACCGGAGAGACGCGCCGGCTACGGCCGGAGCGGCCGGGCCGCCGTCGAGGGCCGCACCTGGGAAGCCCTCGGCGACGAGCTGATAGGGCACTACCTGGAGGTCCTGCGCGAGCGGACGGCGGTGGCGGCGTGAACGGACTCCGCACCGACGACGGCGCACGTGCCGAAGACTCGGGCGCCGCCGTCCGGGCCGCCGGCTCCGCACCGGGCGGCGGCCTCCGGATCGTGCGCCTCGCCAACTTCGTGACCCCCACGTCGGGCGGCCTGCGCACCGCCCTCGACCGGCTCGGCCGCGGATACCTGGAGGCCGGGCACGAACCGGTCCTCGTCGTCCCCGGCGACGTCGCGAGCGACCACCTCACCGAACAGGGCCGGATCGTCACCCTGCCCGGACCCGTCCTGCCCGGCACCGGCGGCTACCGCGTCCTCGCCGACCGGCGCCGGGTGCGCAGGCTCCTCGACGAGCTCGCCCCCGACCGGATCGAGGTCTCGGACCGCACGACCCTCCGCTGGACGGGGGAGTGGGCCCGACGCGCCCGCGTACCGGCGGTCATGGTCTCCCACGAGACCGCGGACGGGGTGCTCCGCACCTGGGGCGTGCCGCCGGCCCTCGCGTCCCGCGCCGCGGACCGGCTCAACCGCCGCACGGCCTGGGCCTTCGCGCGGATCGTCTGCACGACGGAGTGGGCGGAGCGCGAGTTCGTACGGATCGGGGCCCGCAACGTCGTACGGGCCCCGCTCGGCGTGGACCTGGACCGCTGCCGGCCCGGCCGCCGCAGCACCGTGCTGCGCGCCCGGTACGCGGACGGGCAGCGGGTGGTGCTCCTGCTGTGCTCGCGCCTCTCCGTCGAGAAGCGGCCCGGCACCGCCCTGGACGCCCTGGAGGTGCTGCGGGTCGCGGGCATCGCCGCGACGCTCGTGGTCGCGGGCGACGGGCCGCTGCGGGGCACCCTGGAGCGACGGGCCCGCGAGCGGCGCCTTCCGGTGCGGTTCCTCGGGCACGTCGCCGACCGGGAGGCCCTGGCCGACCTCCAGGCGGCCGCCGACGTGTGCCTGGCGCCGGGGCCCGCGGAAACGTTCGGCCTCTCCGCCCTCGAAGCCCTCGCCTGCGGCACCCCGGTCGTCGCCAGCGCCTCCTCCGCACTGCCCGAGGTCGTCGGCACCGCCGGCGCCTCCGCGGCCGACACCCCGGCCGCCTTCGCCACCGCGGTCCGGGGCGTCCTCGCCCTACCGGAGACCGACCGGCGGCGGGCCGCACGCGCGCGTGCGGAAGCCTTCTCCTGGGACCGTTCCGTCGCCGCCTTCCTCCGGGCCCACGACGCCCTCCCGGCCCCCGGCGCCCGACGGCCCGAGGAGACCCGCCGATGAACGGGAGTGCCGCGGGCCGCGGGTCGGGGGAGGGTCTCGTCGGAGGCGGGACCGGGGCCGGGGCCGGGGCGGTCGCCCCCGGCCCCAGGCCAGGCCCCGCTCTTGCGCCCGCCCCCGCCCCTGCCCGCGTGCCCGCCCCCGCGCCCGCCGCCGTGCCCGTACCAGCCGCCGTGCCCGCTTCTGTGCCCGTACCCGCCCCTGCCCGCGTGCCCGCCGCCGTGCCCGTACCAGCCTCCGCGCCCGCTTCTGCGCCCGCCCCCGCCCCCGCCCCCGTGCCCACACCCGCCATCGCCGACCTGAGCGGCCCGGGCGCCGCGGGGCCGCTCAGGTTCGCGGTCCTGGGCGACTCGCTCAGCGAGGGGGTCGGCGACCGGGTGGACGGGGCCTGGCGGGGATGGGCGGCGCTGCTCGCCGAGGGCCTCGTGGCCGAGGGGCGGCGGACGGAGCTCCTGAACCTCGCCGCCGGCGGGGCCCTCAGCGCGGACGTCGAGGGCGACCAGGCCACCCGCGCCCTCGCCTTCCGGCCGCACCTCGCCTCCGTCGTGGTCGGAGTCAACGACACCCTGCGCCGCACCTTCGACATCGCGCTCCTCGCCCGCCGCCTCGACCGGGTCTGCGCGGACCTCGACGCCGCCGGAGCCGTACTCCTGACCGCCTGCCTCCCCGACCCCGGCCGGATGCTCGGCCTGCCGCCGCCCCTGGCACGGCCGCTGGCCCGCCGGCAGCGCTCCGTCAACGTCGTCGTCCACGCGCTCTCCGCCCGGTACGGAGCCGTCCACCTGCACCTCGCCGACCCCGCCTGGACCGACGACCGCACCCTGTGGAGCGCCGACCGGCTCCACCCCGGCGAGCGGGGCCACCGTGCCGTCGCGGCGGGCTTCCACCGGCTCCTCGCCGCTCGGGGGCTCGCGCACGGAGTGCCGCCCGCGCGGGAACCGGCCCAGCCGCCGCCGACCAGGGCCGAGACCCTGTGCTGGCTCGCCACCGCGGGCACCGGCTGGGTCCTGCGGCGCAGTCGCGACCTGCTGCCGCAGCTCGTCCTGCTCGCCGGTGCCGAACTGCGCCACTGGGCCGACGGCACCGGCGGCGCACCCCTCGACGCGCGCGCGGAGGCCGAGCTCGCAGCCGCCCTCGCGGCCACAATGGGGACATGGACGGGCGCTGGGAGTTCTGGATCGACCGGGGCGGCACCTTCACCGACGTCGTCGGGCGGCGGCCCGACGGCCGGCTCGTCACCCGCAAGCTGCTCTCCCACGACCCCGCGCGGCGCCAGGACGCCGCCGTCGCGGGCATCCGCCTCCTGCTCGGCCTGGGACCCGACGAACCCGTACCCGCCGACCGGGTCGCCGTCGTGAAGATGGGCACCACGGTCGCCACCAACGCCCTCCTGGAGCGGCGCGGCGAACCGACGGTCCTCCTCGTCACCGAGGGCTTCCGCGACGCCCTCCGCATCGCCTACCAGAGCCGGCCCCGGCTCTTCGACCGCCGCATCGTGCTCCCCGAGCCGGTCCACGCGCGCGTGATCGAGGTCCCCGAGCGGATCGACGCCCACGGCGGGGTCGTCCGCCCCCTGGACGGGCCGGCCGTCGCCGAGGCGCTCGCCGCCGCCCACCGCGACGGCTTCCGCTCCGCCGCCGTGGTGCTTCTGCACGGCTACCGCCACCCCGAGCACGAGACCCGCGTCGCGACGGCCGCCCGCGCCGCCGGCTTCACCCAGGTCAGCTGCTCGCACGAGGTCAGCCCGCTCATCAAGCTGATCCCGCGCGGGGACACCACCGTCGTCGACGCCTATCTCTCCCCGACCCTGCGCCGGTACGTCGACGAGGTCGCCCGCGAACTCGCCGGCATCCGCCTCATGTTCATGCAGTCCAACGGCGGACTGCGCGAGGCGGCCCACTTCCGGGGCAAGGACGCCGTCCTGTCCGGTCCCGCGGGCGGCGTCGTCGGCATGGTCCGCACCTCGGCGGCGGCGGGACACGACCGGGTCATCGGCTTCGACATGGGCGGCACCTCCACCGACGTGTCGCACTACGCCGGGACCTTCGAGCGCGAACTCGGCACCCAGGTCGCCGGGGTGAGGATGCGCTCCCCGATGATGAGCATCCACACCGTCGCGGCGGGCGGCGGCTCCGTCCTCCACTACGACGGCCGCCGCTTCCGGGTGGGCCCCGACTCGGCCGGCGCCGTCCCCGGCCCCGCCTGCTACCGCCGCGGCGGCCCGCTCACCGTCACCGACGCCAACGTGATGCTGGGCCGCGTCCAGCCGGCCCACTTCCCGGCCGTCTTCGGCGAGACCGGGGACCGCCCCCTGGACGCGGAGGTCGTGCGGCGGCGGTTCACGGACCTCGCCGCGGACATCGGCGACGGCCGCACCCCCGAGGAGGTCGCGGCGGGCTTCCTGGAGATCGCCGTCCTCAACATGGCCAACGCGGTCAAGAAGATCTCCGTCCAGCGCGGCCACGACGTCACCCGGTACGCCCTCACCAGCTTCGGCGGCGCCGGCGGCCAGCACGCCTGCGCCGTCGCCGACGCCCTCGGCATCGACACCG
This sequence comes from Streptomyces sp. LMG1-1-1.1, assembly GCF_040815545.1. NCBI lineage: Bacteria > Bacillati > Actinomycetota > Actinomycetes > Kitasatosporales > Streptomycetaceae > Streptomyces > Streptomyces sp. LMG1-1-1.1. Next base: position 214,367 of record NZ_JBFPNH010000098.1, read on the forward strand.
TCCTCGTCCCCCCGCTCGCCGGAGTGCTCTCCGCGTACGGCATCGGTCTCGCCGACGCCGCCGCCATGCGGGAGCGGTCCGTCGAGGCCGCCCTCGACGACCCGGAGACCCACGCGCGCGTGACGGCGCTCTGCGACGAACTCGCCGACCGGACCCGGGAGGAGCTGCGCACCGACGGACTGCCCGACGAGGCGATCAGCACCCACGCACGCGTACTCCTGCGATACGCCGGCACGGACGCGGGCCTCCAGGTGGACCTCGGCCCCGCCGAAGCCATGAAAACCGCGTTCACAGCGGTCCACCGGGCGCGGTACGCCTTCACCCTGGACCGGGAACTCGTCGTCGAGGCCGTCTCCGTGGAGGCCGTCGGCACCGCCGGTCCGCACGGCCCGGTGGTCGTCGACCCGACGGAACGCCCCGCCCCGCCGGACTCCGGCACCACCGTACGGATGTACAGCGGCGGCACCGCCCGCGACGCCCCGCTCCACCGGCGCGACGACCTGCGGCCGGGCGACGCAGTGGACGGCCCCGCGCTCATCACCGAGGCCGACGCCACGACCGTCGTCGACACCGGCTGGCGGGCCACCGCGAACGACGGAGGCCACCTCCTCCTGCACCGGGTCACCGCCCGCCCCGCGCGCGTGGCCGCCGGCACGGACGTCGACCCCGTCCTCCTGGAGGTCTTCGACAACCTCTTCATGGCCATCGCCGAGCAGATGGGCGTCCGCCTCGAGAACACGGCCCAGTCGGTCAACATCAAGGAACGCCTCGACTTCTCCTGCGCCCTCTTCGACGCCGAGGGCAACCTCATCGCCAACGCGCCCCACATCCCCGTCCACCTCGGCTCCATGGGCGAGTCCATCAAGGAGGTCCTGCGGCGGCGCGGGGACGACCTGCGCCCCGGCGACGTCTACGCCGTCAACGACCCGTACCACGGCGGGACGCACCTGCCCGACGTCACCGTCGTCACCCCGGTGTTCGACGACACCGGCGACGAACTCCGCTTCCTGGTCGCCTCACGGGGCCACCACGCCGAGATCGGCGGCATGACGCCCGGCTCCATGCCCGCCTTCAGCCGGACCGTCGACGAGGAAGGCGTCCTCTTCGACAACTGGCTGCTCGTCCGGGACGGCCGACTGCGCGAGACCGAGACCCGGGCCCTACTCACCGGCGCCCGCCACCCCTCCCGCGATCCCGACACCAACCTCGCCGACCTCCGCGCCCAGATCGCCGCCAACGAGAAGGGCATCGAGGAACTGCGCCGGGCGGTCGACGAGTTCGGGCTCGACGTCGTCCGGGCCTACATGCGCCACGTCCGCGCCAACGCCGAGGAGTCCGTCCGCCGCATCGTCGCCCGCCTCCACGACGGCGCGTACCGCTACGAGACCGACGGCGGCGCGGTCATCGCGGTCGCCGTCCGCGTCGACCGCGAACGGCGCTCCGCCGTCCTCGACTTCACCGGCACCTCGCCGCAGCTGCCCGGCAACGCCAACGCGCCCACCGCCGTCGTCATGGCCGCCGTCCTGTACGTCTTCCGCACCCTCGTCGACGAGGACATCCCGCTCAACAGCGGCTGCCTGGAGCCCCTGGAGATCCGCGTCCCGCCCGGCTCGATGCTCGCGCCCGTCCATCCGGCCGCCACCGTCGCCGGGAACGTCGAGACGTCCCAGGCCGTCACGGGCGCCCTGTACGCGGCCCTCGGCGTCCAGGCCGAGGGCTCCGGCACCATGAACAACGTCACCTTCGGCAACGCGCGCGTCCAGTACTACGAGACGGTCGCGAGCGGCTCGGGCGCCGGGGACGGATTCGACGGCGCCGACGCCGTCCAGACCCATATGACCAACTCCCGGCTCACCGACCCCGAGATCCTGGAGTGGCGCCACCCCGTCCGGGTCGACTCCTTCGCGGTACGGGAGGACGGCGGCGGGCGCGGCCGCTGGCGCGGCGGCCACGGCGTGGAGCGGCGCCTCCGCTTCCTGGAACCGATGACGGTGGCCCTCCTCACCGGCCACCGCAAGGTCCCCCCGTACGGCATGGCCGGAGGGGAACCGGGCGCCCTCGGCGAGAACTTCGTGGAGCGGGCCGACGGCACGGTCGAGCACCTCGGCGGAGCCGCCACCACCGAGGTGGGCCCCGGCGACGTCCTGGTCCTGCGCACCCCCGGCGGCGGAGGCTACGGCCCGCCGCCGAAGGACGAGTGAGGCCTCACGGCCGCGCACGCGTGCCCGGGCGGCCGGCCACGCCGCTCACCGCACCGGCACGAACCGCACGGACGTCCCCGGGACCGCCTGCGCCGCCGCGCCCAGATCGGCCTCCCGGACCACCCCGACGACCGGGTAGCCGCCGGTGGTCGGATGATCCGCGAGGAAGACCACCGGGCGCCCGTCCGGCGGGACCTGGACCGCGCCGAGGACCATGCCCTCGCTCGCCAGCTCACCCGGCACGGCCCGTTCCAGGGCCGGCCCTTCGAGCCGCAGTCCGATCCGATTGCTCGCCGGGGACACCCGGTACGCGCGCGTGGCGAGGGCGCGGAGGGCGGCGGCCGTGAACCAGTCGTCGCGGGGCCCGAGCCGGACGCGCAGGACGAGTTCGTCCGGGGGGCCCGGCCAGGGCGGAGCGTCGACCGGCCCGCGTACGGCCGTCTCCGCGCCCAGCGGCAGGACCGCCCCCTCCGTCAGCGGCTCGGGGCCGAGCCCGGACAGCAGGTCGGTGGAGCGGCTGCCGAGGACCGGCTCGACGCCGATCCCGCCGCCGAGCGCCACGTACGAGCGCAGTCCGCGTACGGCGGCGCCGATGTCCACGACGGCACCGGCCGCCACCCGGACGCCGGTTCCCCAGGCCGCCGGGCGCCCGTCCACCCGCACCGGGCACGGCGCGCCGCCGACCGTGATGGTCACCGCGCTCCGGGGCCGCAGCGCGCAGCCGTCGACGGTGGTCTCCAGGACCGCCGCCGACTCCGCGTTGCCGACGAGCCGGTTGACGAGCCGTACGGCGGCCGGGTCGAGCGCGCCGGAACGCGGCACGCCGAGGTGCGCGTACCCGGTGCGCCCCAGGTCCTGCACGGTCGTCAGGGCCCCGGCCCGGACCACGGCGACGGCTCGGTCGCTCATCGCCCGCCCTCCGCCGCCACGCGCGCGGTGACCCCGGTGGTGCCGTCGGCGGACGCGACGTCCACCGCCCTGAACCGGACCCGGGTGCCGGGCGCGAGGAGCGCGGCCGGCTCCCGGGAGGCGTCCCAGAGCACGGCGTCCGTGGTGCCGATCAGCTGCCAGCCGCCGGGGGAGGAGCGCGGGTACACGCCGGTGTAGGGCCCCGCGAGGGCGACCGAGCCGGCCGGGACGGCGGTACGGGGCGTGGCCCGCCGCGGCACCTCGTACCGCTCGTCGAGCCCCGTCAGATAGCCGAAGCCCGGCGCGAACCCGCAGAAGGCGACCCGGAACCCGGCCGCCGTGTGGATCCGCACCGCCTCGTCGGCGGACACCCCCCACAGGGCGGCGACCTCCGCGAGGTCGGGCCCGTCGTAGCGGACCGGCACCTCCACCGTCCCGCCCGCACGCGCGTGGAGCGGCCCCACCTCCCAGCCGGGCAGCTCGGCCGCCAGCCGGTCGGGGTCCGCCACCCCGTCGAGCAGGACGGTCCGCGCGGCGGGCACGATCTCGCGTACGGCGGGCAGCGCACCGGCCGCACGCCGGCGCAGCAGCTCGGCGTGGAACGCCTCCGTCCGCTCGCCGGTGCCCAGCTCCACCAGGAGCGCCCGCTCGCCCACCCGCAGGACCCGAGGGCCCGCGGCGGTCACGCGAAGGCCTCCACCCGTACGCCGGACCGCTCAAGGCGTTCCCGGACCCGCCGGGCGAGGTCGACCGCGCCGGGGGTGTCGCCGTGCAGGCACAGTGACCGGGCCCGGACGGCGACGGAGGTGCCGCAGTGCGCCGTCACGACCCCGAACCGGGCCATGGACACCGACCGCTCCACCACCTCGGCCGGGTCGGCGACGACGGCCCCCTCCTGCCCGCGTGGCAGCAGGGACCCGTCCGCCAGGTAGGCCCGGTCGCCGAAGGCCTCGGTCACGACCGGCAGCCCGGCCTCCGCCGCGGCCTCGTGCAGCCGCGACCCCGGCAGGCCGAGGACGGGCAGCGTCCGGTCCGCCAGCAGTACGCCCTCGACGACCGCCGCCGCCTGCGGCGCGTCGCGGACCACCCGGTTGTAGAGGGCGCCGTGCGGCTTCACGTACGCGACGCGCGACCCCGCGGCCCGCGCGAACACCTCGAGGGCGCCGATCTGGTACGCCACTTCGGCGGCCAGCTCCGCGGCCGGGACGTCCATCGGCCGCCGCCCGAAGCCGGCCAGGTCCCGGTAGGACACCTGGGCCCCGATCCTTACCCCCCGCTCGGCCGCGAGCTCGCACACCCGCCGCATGGTGGCCGCGTCCCCGGCATGGAAGCCGCAGGCCACGTTGGCGCTGGTGACGACGGACAGGAGCTGTTCGTCGTCGGTCAGCGTCCAGCGGCCGAAGCCCTCGCCGAGGTCGGCGTTCAGGTCGATCGAGGACGAGTCCATGTCCCGTGTCCCTTTCCCGTGCCGGCGGAGGTCCGGTAGCGGTCAAAATAAAGGATCGTTCAACAATCCAACAAGAGGCATGTTGTCGCCTCCCCGCATCTGGGGTTGACTCGGCCGCGGACACGAGGAAGGGAAGGGACGCCGTGGACGCGAACGCGACCCTCGAGGCCGGGGGACTGGCGGACGACCGCGCGCTGCTCGGGCGCACCAGCACGGCGGAGCGGGTCGCGGACATCCTGCGGACGCGGATCGCGGAGGGCTACTTCCCGCCCGGCACGCGGCTCTCCGAGGACGGCATCGGCGGCGCCCTCGGCGTGTCCCGCAACACACTCCGGGAGGCCTTCCGGCTCCTCACCCACGAGCGGCTGCTCGTCCACGAACTCAACCGGGGCGTCTTCGTCCGGATCCTCGCCGTCGGTGACGTGGACGACATCTACCGCATCCGAGGACTCGTCGAGTGCGCCGTCGTACGGGGCCTCGGGCAGCCTCCGTACTCCCTCGACGGCCTCGTCGGCGCCGTCTCCGCGGGCGAGGCCGCGGCCGACGCCGACGACTGGAACGGCGTCTCCACGGCCAACATCCACTTCCACCGGGAGCTCGTCGCCCTCGCGGGCAGCGCCCGTACCGACGAGCTGATGCGCAGCGTCCTCGCCGAGCTCCGCCTCGCCTTCCACGTGGTCGACGACCCGCGCGCCCTGCACGAGCCGTACCTCGTGCGGAACCGGGAGATCCTGGACGCCCTGCGGGCCGGCGAGCGGATCACCGCCGAACGGCTCCTGGCCCGCTACCTCGACGAGTCCCGCACCCGTGTCACCGCCGCGTACGCCCGCGCCGTCGACGCCCCGACCGCCCCGGCCGACTGACCTCCGGGCACTCCGGAAGCCCGCGATCAGGCCCGTGCCGCCCCGCCGGCAGGCCTTCCGGGGCCCCGCCGTCCGCCCTCCGGGAGCCCGGTCGCATCTGCGCCGTTTCGACCGTTGTCAGTTCGAGGACCTAATCTGTCCACCGTGACTTCGCCTGCCTCGACGGACCTCGCTCCGCCCCAGCTCAGCGCGGGGCCGCGGCCCGCGCAGGGTCCGGCCGCCGACGAAGGGCTCGCGCGCCGCCTCCGCGCGCTCGCGTGCACCGCCCCGCTGCACGACCTCGACGCGCGCAAGGCCAACCTGGCCGGCGAGTACACGGTCTACGCGATGGCCGAGGTGGCCCTCGCCGCGATCGACCTCATCACGCTGAACATGGACTTCGACACCGGCGCCGACCACGAGCAGATCGTCGCCCGCCTGCTGCCCCGCGTCGCCGCCCAGGCCCCCACCCGCCCCGCCGCCGAACACGAGCGGGTGGCCCGCTGGGTCCTGGAGAACCTCATCAACGTCGGCAGCGTCGACCGCGGCTTCCGCGCGGTCTACGGCACCTTCGGGACCGACGGGGTCTACGTGCGCAGGGACTACGACTTCAAGCTCATCGAAGAGGTCCCGGGATACGGCGGCGGCGTCTACCTCCGCACCACCGACGAAGCGGTCAACGTCCTCGTCGGCGCCCTCGACACCGACGTCACCAGCGCCCAGATCGCCGCCGAGGTGAAGCTGGAGGTCCTCATCAACCGGGGCCGCCTCGCCGACGCCCAGCTCGCCGCCGAGCAGGCGCGCTACCGGACCGTGCAGTACGCCGAGGTCCTCCGCAAGACCCTGGAGGCCACCCGGCGCAACGTCCGCGCGGTGGACTGGCTCAACACCGTCCCCGACATGATCGCCGAGGCGCTCGACCACGTGGCCGACCGCTACCGCCACGAGAACGCGATCCTCACCAACATCCGCCGCGCCCGCGACGAGGCCGAGGCCACCTCCGACGCCAAGACGGCCGAGCACAAGCGGCGCGCCGCCGAGCTCGTCGACATAGTGAAGGACTGCATCCGGCGCCACACCCAGCTCCAGTCGCGGCTCCTGGAGGCCGGCCCCCTCTTCCGCGCCGAGCAGGACCGGCAGGCCTTCGCCGCCCCGGCCATGTACACCGGACTCGACCTGTACGGGCAGCTCGTCGCCCCCGTGCTGCCGCTCCCCGTCGAGCAGGCCACCCGGGTCACCGACGCCTTCTTCGCCCGCGGCACCGGACTGCGCACCCCCGCCTCCGTCCGCCTCGGCGATCTCGTCGACCTGCTGCTCACCCCGCCCGTGGAGCGCGAGCACCTCGGCGCGGAGATGCCCGAGCCCGACCTGATCGCCACGCCCGACGACTCCCGCTTCAGCGAGGAGCAGCTCGCGAGCGCCCAGCGCCTGCTCGACCTGGAGCACGACGCCCCGCGCCGCCTCTCCGGACTGCTCGCCGACGCCCGCCGCCTCGACCCCGACCTGCCCTACCTGGTCGCCCTCCTCGCCGTCCACGCGGCCAGCCCCCCGGTCGGCACCGCCTACCGGCAGGGCGAGGAGCGGCTCCTCTTCGCCGTCGACGACGGCACCCCCCTCGACGACCCCGAGTTCGGCGGTGCCGACCTCATCGTCGGTACGGCGCTGCTCGACGCGGCGGGCATGGCCGCCGACCGCACGGAGGCTTCGTGACCCTCGTCCCGCAGGCCCCCGTGCCCGCCCCCGACACCACCCTCCCCGCCGTACCCGCGCAGGCACCCGCCCCCGAACCGACGGCCACGACCGAGCAGGCACACCAGCCGGCCCCCGCCGACACGACGGGACGCGACGCCGAACCGGCACGCGGACCGGAACCGGCACCCGCCGTCGTTCCGGCACCGGCCGTCGTTCCGGCACCGGCCGTCGTACCGGCACCCGTTCAGGAGCCGGCCGCCGACCTCGTACAGGAGCCGGCTGCCGACCCCGTACGGGAGCCGGAACCGGACCAGGTGCCCGACCAGGCGCCGGACCAGGACCCCGAACCCGAACCCCGCCAGGAGACCGTCCGAACCCGTGCGGCCGAGCCGTCCGACGGTCCGCGTCTGCGGGCCGTGCTCGTGCACCCGCCGACCGGCGGGCGCGGCGACGCCGAGCCCACGCCCCCGCGGGCATCCGGCGCGGGGGACGAGCCCGCCGCGGAGGGCGGCACCCGGCCGCGGTTCGGCACCGTGGCGATGCCGGCACGCGCTCCGCAGGCGCGGCGCGGGGGCATGCCGTCCGTACGGGCCGTGCGGCTGACCGACGAGCCGCCCGCACCGGTCGACCGCCCGGCCTCCACGGCCACCGCGGCCGTCACCCCCGTCCCGCTGCCCGTGCCGCGACCCGGCACCGGAGCCGTACCGACCGAGAGCCGTACCGAGGAGCCCCAGCCGTGAGCGAAACCCACGCCGAGTACGCCGACGCGTGGAGCGAGCAGGAGCCCCCGCAGCCCCCGGCCCCCTCCACCAGCGCCGTCAGCGCGTCCGCCGTCACCCCCGCGGACGCCGCCGACGCGGCCCGGCTCGTCTCCTTCGGGCTCCAGCCGAAGCTGCTCCCGGCCCGTGACGCCGAGTACACCGAGCTGCTCCGCCGCTACCGCGAGGACCCCGCCTTCGCGCGCCTCGCCGACGCCGTCGCCACCGGCCTCGGCCTCATCGTCCTCGAGGTCTCCCCGCGCGCGGGGATGGCCGTGACCGCCGGCGAGGACTCCGTCTTCGCCGTCCGCATGGGCGACTACGCGCGCCGCGCCTCCACGGACTCCGCCGACCGGTTCCTGCACGGCCTGGCCCACCTCGCCGTCGCCGCGATGGCGTTCCCCCGCCCGGAGGACCTCGCCGACGACGCGTACATCGGCCGCCTCACCGTCAACGGCGTCGACGCCTTCGTGCGCCAGGCCTGCCTGCGCCTGGAGCAGCGCGCCGAGGAGCAGGGCGAGAACACCGACCCGGCGTCCGACGCCCCCGGCCTGGAGGCGGCCTGGCGGATCTACGCCCGGCGCAGCGCCACCGGCGCCACCAAGGACGCCCGCAGACTCGCCGGATCCACCACCGGCATCGTCGGCAAGGCGGCCGCGTTCCTCACCGACTCCGGCTTCCTCCAGCGCACCGGCGACGAGGGCGGCGGCTCGTACCGGACCACCGCCCGCTACCAGCTCCAGGTCCGCGACATGGCCGGCTCGGCCGCCATGGCCGAACTCCTGGAACTCGGCGTCGTCCCCGTCAGCGACGGTTCCGCGACGCTCCTCCCGCCGCCCGAGGGCGACGACCTGGAACTCGCCGCCGACGCGGGCCTGCCGTTCCATGCGTGACCGCCCCGCGTGACCTCCCCGCGCAACCGACCTTCCTGAGCACGACGAGCACGAGAGTCCCTCGCCATGTACGAGCTGTCCCGGGTCCGCCTCTACTCCATCGGCCCCGCCGGTGCGCGCTACGCCGACACCGTCCTGGACCTGCGCGGGGTCGGCGCACCCGTACCCCACCCCGCCCCCACCCAGGCGGAGTTCTTCGAGGACGAGCCGGTCGGCCCGCCGCGCCGCCCGGCCCCCGCGGGCGTGCTCTTCCTGGAGAACGGCGGCGGCAAGTCCGTCCTCCTCAAGCTGATCTTCTCGGTCATGCTCCCGGGCCACCGCAACACCCTGGGCGGCGCCAGCTCCGGCGTGCTCCGCAAGTTCCTCCTCGCCGACGACTGCGGGCACGTCGCCCTGGAGTGGCAGCACACCCTCACGGGCGAACTCGTCGTCGTCGGCAAGGCCAGCGAGTGGCGCGGACGCCAGGTCTCCAACGACCCGCGGAAGTTCGCCGAGGCCTGGTACTCGTTCCGTCCCGGCCCCGGACTCAGCCTGGACAACCTCCCGGTCGCCGAGGCGACCTCGGTCCGACCGCCCGTCGAGGGCGCCTCCGGCGCGACCGGACGCCGCCGCACCATGAAGGGCTTCCGCGACGCCCTCACCGAGGCCGGCAAGGCGTACCCGCACCTGGAGGTGGTCTGGGAGGAGATCCACGACCGCTGGAACGAGCACCTCGGCGACCTCGGCCTCGACCCGGAACTCTTCCGCTACCAGCGCGAGATGAACGCCGACGAGGGTGAGGCCGCCGGTCTCTTCGCGGTCAAGAAGGACTCCGACTTCACCGACCTGCTGCTGCGCGCCGTCACCGACACCCGCGACACCGACGGTCTCGCCGACCTGGTCGGCGGCTTCGGCAACAAGCTGGGCCGCCGCGCCGAACTGACCGCCGAGCGCGACTTCACGGCCGGCTCGGTGGACCTCCTCGGCCGGATCGTCGACGCCGCCGGAACCCGGTCCCACGCGCGCGACGTCCACGCGGGCGCCGACCGGCGCACCCGTACCCTCGCCCGCAGGCTCTCCGCCCGCGCCGCCGAGGAGCGCGGCCGCGGGGCCGAGCTGGCCCAGCAGGTCACCTCCGCCGCGCACGCCGTCGACGCGGCCGAGACCGCCCGCGGCCGCAGCTCCCTCATCGCCGCCGAACTCGCCTACCGGCACGCCTCCCTGGCCCTGACCGCAGGCGAGAAGGGCGCGGCCTCCCAGCGCCGCGAACTCACCGAAGCCCGCACCCTGCACTCCGCCTGGCAGGCCGCCGAGGCGGTCCTCCGCCACCGCGCCGCCGGCGACCGCTCCGCGCGCGTGGCCGCCGCCATCCGCGAGGCCGAGCGGGACGCCGCCCCCGCCCTCGCGGCCCGGGCCAAGGCCGCCGCCGATCTCGTACGGGCCCTGGCCACCGCCGCCGAGGAGGGCGAGCGCCGCGCGGCCGAGGAGGAGGAGCGCTCCACCGCGCTCCAGGAGGTCGGCGAGACCGCCCACCGCGACGCCACCGCCGCCGCCACCGAGGCCCAGCGGGCCCGCAGCGAGGCCGGCCACCTCCGCCAGCGGCTCGCCGAGGTCGAGCAGGAGACCGCCGAGGCCGTACGGGCCGGCTGGCTCGACGACTCCGCGCCCGACGCCGACCCGGCCCGCGCCGCCCTCGCCGCGAGCGACGCGGAGAAGACCACGGTCGCCGCCTGGGACGCGGCCCGCGAGGCCGCCCGCACGGCGGC
>NZ_JBFPNH010000099.1:0-609 GCF_040815545.1 Streptomyces sp. LMG1-1-1.1
GCATCGTGGTTTCTCGTCGTATTTCGACGAGAGTGATCGGCGGGGTGATTTCGGTCCGGCGGATGTGTTCTCGCAGACGTTCGATCTGAATTTCGATCCGGGTATTCATGATGTGTTCATCGCGTGGGGTGCGGGTGCGACGTTGGTGTCGGTGCCGCCGTCTGCGTATCGGGATCTGCCCGGGTTCGTGGCGGAGCACGGGATCACGGTGTGGCATTCGACGCCGAGTGGTATTTGGATGGCGCGGGAGATGGGTGCTCTGGAGAAGGGTGCTCTGGACGGGGTGCGGTGGTCGTTCTTCGGTGGTGAGGCGTTGCGTTGTCAGGACGTCGAGGACTGGCTGGTGGCGGCGCCGGGGTCGAAGGTGGAGAACCTTTACGGGCCGACGGAGTTCTCGATCGGTATCTGCTGGCATCGCTGGTCGGGTGAGGAGTCGCGGCGTCGTGGGGTGAACGGCACGGTGCCGATCGGGAAGGTCCATGCGGGGCACGAGTTCCGGCTGGTGGACGAGGACGGTGAGGTGTCGGATGTGGAGGGTGAGCTGTGGCTTGCCGGTCCGCAGATCTCGACGGGCTATCTCGACCCCGCGCACGACGAGGGCCGTTTCGT
>NZ_JBFPNH010000100.1:0-560 GCF_040815545.1 Streptomyces sp. LMG1-1-1.1
CCGGGTCGGAGAAGCGGAGGCGTACGTGGCCGCCGGGGATGAGGCGCTTGAGCTGCTCGGCGGTGCCTTCGGCGGCGATCTTGCCGTTGTTGAGGACGGCGATGCGGTCGGCGAGTTGGTCGGCTTCCTCGAGGTACTGGGTGGTGAGGAAGACGGTGACTCCGCCGGTGACGAGTTCGCGGATGATCTGCCACATGTTGTGGCGGGAGCGGGGGTCGAGGCCGGTGGTGGGTTCGTCGAGGAAGATGATGCGCGGGTCGCCGACGAGGGTCATGGCGATGTCGAGGCGGCGCTTCATGCCGCCGGAGTAGGTGGAGGCGGGTTTTCCGGCGGCTTCGGTGAGGTCGAAGCGCTCGAGGAGTTCGGCGGCGATGCGGCGGCCTTCCGGGGTGGGCAGGTGGTGGAGGTCGGCCATGAGGAGCATGTTCTCCTGGCCGGTGATCAGGCCGTCGACGGCGGAGAACTGTCCGGTGACGCCGATCGCGGCGCGGACCTTCTGGGGGTCGGTGGCGAGGTCGTGGCCGGCGATGCGGGCCTCGCCGCCGTCGGCGGAGACGAGG
>NZ_JBFPNH010000101.1:0-510 GCF_040815545.1 Streptomyces sp. LMG1-1-1.1
CGATGTGACCTTGGTCGCAGCGGAGCCGGGGTCAGTCGTCATGTACGTCGGCGGGAGGGCCTTCCGGATCGCCGGAGCCGGAGCCGGAGTCGCAGCCGGGGCCGGAGTCGCAGCCGGGGCCGGAGCCGCGGCGGCGGGGGCGGCCGGGGCCGGGGCGGCGGCGGGAGCCGGAGCGGCACCCGCGGCACCGATGACGGCGAGCTTGGCGCCGACCTCGGCGGACTCGTCCTCGGCGACGACGATCTCCAGGAGGACACCCGAGACCGGGGCCGGGATCTCGGTGTCGACCTTGTCCGTGGAGACCTCGAGCAGCGGCTCGTCGGCCTCGACGGTCTCGCCGACCGACTTCAGCCAGCGGGTCACGGTGCCCTCGGTGACGGACTCGCCCAGGGCGGGCAGCACGACGTCCGTGCCGGCGGCACCGGACGGAGCGGCGGCCGGGGCCTCGGCGGCCGGCGCCGGGGCGGCCGGTGCCGGGGCGGCCGGTGCCTCGGCCACGGGGGCCGGGGC
>NZ_JBFPNH010000102.1:0-453 GCF_040815545.1 Streptomyces sp. LMG1-1-1.1
TTTGGCACGCTGTTGAGTTCTCAAGGTGCGGACGCTTCCTTCGTTCCTGTTTCCAGGCCCTCCGGGCGCTTCCTTCGTTTCCGACTCTATCAGATCTTTCCGATCCGATTTCCTCGGTGCTTTCCGGCCCCTTTTGCTTTCGCTCCGGGCCCTTCCGGCGGTTCCGACTCTATCAGATCCTTCAGGGCCTGATTTCCTCGGTGCTTTCCGGTTCCTTCGCTTGCGCTCCGGTCCCTTCCTGCGTCTACGACTCTACCAGATGATCGGGGGGCCGATTGACACGTCGGCCGGCATGCGGAGCTCCTGGCCGGCCGCATTCGGACCCCAAACGCAGAAAAGCCCCGCACCATAAGGTGCGGGGCTTTCCCACAATGATTGTTCGGCGGCGTCCTACTCTCCCACAGGGTCCCCCCTGCAGTACCATCGGCGCTGAAAGGCTTAGCTTCCGGGTTC
>NZ_JBFPNH010000103.1:0-444 GCF_040815545.1 Streptomyces sp. LMG1-1-1.1
CGATCGTGCCGTCGGCAGCCGGTTTCGGGCGACGGCCCGCGAGCCGGACGCGCAGGAACACGAAGTGCGAGCTCATCGCCGCCTTCGATCCCTTGCGCCAGGTCACGGTCCGACCGCGGCCACGACCCGCGGCCAGCACATGCTCGCGCAAGGACACAGGCCGGGTGCGATATCGGGGCAGCGGCCTGGGGCCGAACCCGCCGTATTCGGGCTGGTGCGGCACCGCGTCCTGGCCGTGGGCGGTCATCTCGCCCTTGGCCTGCAGCACCCAGGCCAGGCCGCGTTCGTCCAGGCCGCGGCGGAAGTCAGCGTTCGCACCGTAGCCGGTATCAGCGACCAGGACAGCGGGCCGCAGCCCGCAGCCGGCGAGTTCGTCGAGCATGTCCAGGGCGAGCTGCCACTTGGGACGGTGGCACTCCTCGTCGGGGATCCGGCAGGCCCGCC
>NZ_JBFPNH010000104.1:0-371 GCF_040815545.1 Streptomyces sp. LMG1-1-1.1
CCTCCCAGCTGTCACCTTGGTCGCGGGCCGCCTCTTCTCGGCCGCCCTTGGGTTGCGGGCTACGCCCCTCCCGGCCGCCACCCGGGTTATGGGCCGCGCCTTCCCAGCCGCGCTGGGGTTGTGGGCTTCGACCCTCCCGGCCGCCACCTGGGTTGTGGGCCGCGCCTTCCCAGCCGCGCTGGGGTTGTGGGTTACGCCCCTCCCGGCCGCCACCCGGGTTATGGGCCGCGCCTTCCCAGCCGCGCTGGGGTTGCGGGCTTCGCCCCTCCCAGCTGTCACCTTGGTCGCGGGCCGCCTCTTCTCGGCCGCCCTTGGGTTGCGGGCTACGCCCCTCCCGGCCGCCACCCGGGTTATGGGCCGCGCCTTCCCAG
>NZ_JBFPNH010000105.1:0-340 GCF_040815545.1 Streptomyces sp. LMG1-1-1.1
CGAAGTCGTAACAAGGTAGCCGTACCGGAAGGTGCGGCTGGATCACCTCCTTTCTAAGGAGCACAGCACCGATTGCAGGCAAATGTTCTGCACGGTCAGCTCATGGGTGGAACGTTGATTAGTTGGCGTGAGTGAACCTGATGGTCTTCGAGTACTGCTTCGGCGTGGAAAGAAGAGACGGATGGTGGCTCACGCTTGGCACGTTGTTGGGTGTCTGAGGGTACGGCCGTATGGCTTGTATCTTCATGATTCCGGCCCCAGTGAACTCATCGGTTTGTCCGGTGGGGTGATGGGTGGCTGGTCGTTGTTTGAGAACTACACAGTGGACGCGAGCATCTGT
>NZ_JBFPNH010000106.1:0-319 GCF_040815545.1 Streptomyces sp. LMG1-1-1.1
AAGTCGTAACAAGGTAGCCGTACCGGAAGGTGCGGCTGGATCACCTCCTTTCTAAGGAGCACAGCACCGATTGCAGGCAAATGTTCTGCACGGTCAGCTCATGGGTGGAACGTTGATTAGTTGGCACAGTCAGTGACGAGAATCCGTTAGTACTGCTTCGGCGTGGAAGACGGGATTCGAGGAACGGACTGTGCTTGGCACGTTGTTGGGTGTCTGAGGGTACGGCCGTATGGCTTGTATCTTCATGATTCCGGCCCCAGTGAACTCATCGGTTTGTCCGGTGGGGTGATGGGTGGCTGGTCGTTGTTTGAGAACTACA
>NZ_JBFPNH010000107.1:0-319 GCF_040815545.1 Streptomyces sp. LMG1-1-1.1
TGTAGTTCTCAAACAACGACCAGCCACCCATCACCCCACCGGACAAACCGATGAGTTCACTGGGGCCGGAATCATGAAGATACAAGCCATACGGCCGTACCCTCAGATACCCAACAACGTGCCAAGCACGACCCGTCGGTCCACCATCACGTTCCACGCCGAAGCAGTACTGGTGAAGTGATCCTCGAGATCGTGCCAACTAATCAACGTTCCACCCATGAGCTGACCGTGCAGAACATTTGCCTGCAATCGGTGCTGTGCTCCTTAGAAAGGAGGTGATCCAGCCGCACCTTCCGGTACGGCTACCTTGTTACGACTT
>NZ_JBFPNH010000108.1:0-273 GCF_040815545.1 Streptomyces sp. LMG1-1-1.1
GACAACCAGGAGGTTGGCTTAGAAGCAGCCACCCTTGAAAGAGTGCGTAATAGCTCACTGGTCAAGTGATTCCGCGCCGACAATGTAGCGGGGCTCAAGCGTACCGCCGAAGTCGTGTCATTGCAGCGTTAAGCCCCAACGGGTGTTGTGATGGGTAGGGGAGCGTCGTGTGCCGGGTGAAGCAGCCGCGGAAGCGAGTTGTGGACGGTTCACGAGTGAGAATGCAGGCATGAGTAGCGATACACACGTGAGAAACGTGTGCGCCGATTGACT